>NZ_JBHWIE010000190.1:0-14265 GCF_042732085.1 Actinosynnema sp. NPDC059797 | reverse complement strand
TCGTGCTGCGCGTCGGCTGGGCCGCGTTCGGCGCCGACCCGCTGCCCGCCACCCCCCGCCGCCCGCTCGCCGAAGTGGTCGAGGAGCTGGAGAACTCGTAGATCCACCGGAACACACGCACGCCGAAGAGCGCCGCGCCGGGTTACCCCGCGCGGCGCTCCTGCGTCTCGTGCCCCGATCGGGATCGTCCGGTCACAGGGCGCCGGATGACGCGGAGCACGTGCTCCCGCACCACCGCACGGGCGCGCCGCGGTGCGCGAACCCCCGACGTCGACCACGACCGGTTCCCCCATCACGCACCGCCTGCCCGAGCGGCGGACCGCGAGCGGATCGACGTGGCAGTCGTAGGTCTCCTCGAACGAGGACTTACGGCCTTCCTGCGACCGGTCCGGGAAACGGACGCTGGTGGTGGAGATGGGAGGACGTCATGATCCTGGTCGGTGTGGACGGGTCGCCCGCGAGCCGCGCGGCGCTGCGCACGGGCGACGCGGTGGAGGCGGCGGGCGACGCGGGCCACGTGCTGACCGGGGCCGCGCGGCGGGCGACGCTGCTGGTGCTCGGCGGGAACCACCTGGTCGGGGTGGCGCCGGGCGGGGTCGTCACGCACTGCCTGCGGCACGCGCCGTGCCCCGTGGTGGTCGTGCCCGCGACGAGGTGACCGCACGGTGACGAGGCCCGTCCCGGAGTTCCGGGGCGGGCCTCGTCGCGTCGGTGTCCGCCGGTTTCAGCGGCGGCGCCACCACTTCTCCAGCTCGACCACGCCGTAGGCGACCAGTGCCAGGGCCGCCGCGAACGCCCACGACTCCCAGCCGAGGGGTGCGGTGTGGAACAGGGCGTTCATGAACGGCGCGTAGGTGAACAGCAGCTGGAGGACGACGGTGACCGCGATGCCGGCGGGCAGCCAGGGGTTGGCTCGCAGTCCCACGCCCGGTCGGGGGCGGTCCAGCGAGCGGCAGTTGAGCAGGTAGGCGATCTGGGCGGCGACGAAGACGTTGACCGCGAGCGTGCGCGCCTCCTCCACGGTGCCGTCGGCGAGGTGGAACGCGGCGAACGAGCCGGCCAGCAGGACCGCGGAGACGAGGAGGATGCGCTGGACCAGGACCCCGGTGAGCAGGGGCAGCGAGGGCGGCAGGGGCGGGCGTCGCATGACGTCGGGTTCGCGGGGTTCGAAGGCCAGGGTGAGGCCGAGGGCGACGGCGGTGGTCATGTTGATCCACAGGATCTGCACCGGCAGGATCGGCAGGGCGGTGCCCAGCAGGATCGCGGTGAGGATGACCAGGCCCTCGGCCATGTTCGTCGGCAGGGTCCAGATGATGAACTTGCGCAGGTTGTCGAAGACCGCGCGGCCTTCCTCGACGGCGGCGCGGATGGTGGCGAAGTTGTCGTCGGTGAGGACCATGTCGGCGGCCTGCTTGGCGACCTCGGTGCCACTGCGGCCCATGGCCACGCCGATGTCGGCCCGGCGCACCGCGGGCGCGTCGTTGACCCCGTCGCCGGTCATGGCGACGACCTCGCCCCGCGCCTGGAGCTCCTCGACCAGCCGCAGCTTCTCCTCGGGCGAGACGCGGGCGTGCACGGCGTCCTCGGCCAGCGAGAAGTGGTCGGCGATGGCGCGGGCGGTGGCGCGGTGGTCGCCGGTGATCATGCGGACCTCGATGCCGGCGGCCTGGCAGGCGCGGACCGCGTCCAGCGCCTCGGGTCGGGGCGGGTCGTGCATCGCCTGCAGGCCGAGGAACACCGCGCGTCCGCGCAGGGCTTCCTCGGTCAGCTCGACGTCGAGCGGCAGGTGCGCGCGGGCGAACGCCAGCACGCGCAGGCCCTCGCCGGCGAGGCGGGCGGCGTCGGCGTGGTCGAGGCCCCCGGTGAACCCGGCGATGCGCTCGACGGCGCCCTTGAGGTAGACCACGCCGCCGGCGTGGCGGGTGGCCATGAACCGGCGCTGCGAGGTGAACGGCAGCTCGTCCACCCGCAGTGGCACGTCGGTGATGCCCGCCTTGCGCGCGGCCACGACCAGCGCGGCCTCGGTGGGGTCGCCGACCGGGGTCCAGCGGCCGTCCCGCTCGACCACGTCGGCGTCGTTGCACGCCAGCCCGGCCAGCAGGACCTCGCGCACGGCGTCGGGCACGGGCGGGGCGTCGCCGTGCGGCGCGTAGCCCACCCCGCCGACCCGCCACCGCTCGCCGCCGGCGACGACCTCGCGCACGGTCATGGCGTTGGCGGTGAGGGTGCCGGTCTTGTCGGTGCAGATCACGGTGGTGCTGCCCAGCGTCTCCACGGCGGGCAGCCGCCGGATCACCGCGTTGCGCCGCGCCATCCGGGCCACGCCGATGGCCAGCGTCACCGTGACGGCGGCGGGCAGGCCCTCGGGGATGGCGCCGACGGCCAGGGCGACGGCGGCGGTGACCATGTCGGCCAGCGGCTCGCCGCGCAGCACCCCGACCGCGACCGCGACGACCGCCAGGCCCAGGATGACCCACGTCAGCAGCTTGCTGAACCGGGCGAGCTTGCGCGTCAGCGGCGTCTGCACCGCCTCGGTCGTCCCGACCAGCCGGTGCACGCGCCCGATCTCGGTGTCCGCACCCGTGGCCACGACCACGCCCCGCCCGCCGCCGCTGGTGACCAGCGTGCCGGAGTAGGCCATGTCCACGCGGTCGGCCAGGGCGGCGTCGTGCGGCACGGGCAGCGGGTCCTTGGCCACCGGCTGCGACTCGCCGGTCAGCGCCGACTCGTCCACCCGCAGCTCGCGGACCGCGACCAGCCGCAGGTCCGCCGGGACCTGGTCGCCCTCCTCCAGCAGCACCAGGTCGCCGGGCACGAGCCGGTCGGACTCCACGCGTGCCACCGCGCCGTCGCGGACCACCGTCGCCGTGGTCCGCACCATCGCCACCAGCGCGTCCAGCGCGCGTTCGGCGCGGACCTCCTGGAGGTGGCCGACCACGGCGTTGACCAGCACCACGCCGAGCACGACCGAGGCGTCCACGACCTCGCCCAGGGCGAAGGTCAGCGCCGCCGCGCCGAGCAGGACGTAGATCAGCGGGTGGTGGAACTGGCCGAGGAAGCGCCGCAGCCGGCCGGGGCCGCGGCGCTCGGGCAGCGTGTTCGGCCCGAGCGCCGCGAGCCGCCGCGCGGCCAGCTCACCGGTCAGGCCGGCGTCGGCGTCGGTCTCGGCCAGCAGCACGACCTCGTGCACGGGCAGGCCGTGGGGTGCGGCCTCGCGCTCAACGGTCGCCGACGGCATGTCCCACCCCTGTGGAGCCCGGTTCGGGGAAGCGCACGTCCACCACGCCGGCGACCGCGCCCGCCAGCACCGCGGCCACGTGCCGGTCGCACTCGTCGTCCAGCGCGTCCACGATGGACACCCGGCCGTCGGTGACGTCGACCTGCCAGCGGTCCGGGCCGCCGTAGCGGCACAGCCGGTGGCGGACCTCGGCCTCCAGCGCCCGGTCGTCCCGGCTGACCGCGCGCAGCATGTCCCGGCGGGTCACCACGCCGACCAGGCGCCTGCCGTCGACGACGGCGACGCTGCGCGCGCCGCGCTCCAGCATCCGCCGCGCGACCTCGGCGACGTCGGCGTCGGGCGTGGCTCCGACCTCGGGTTCGGCCATCACGTCGCGGACGGCCCGCGCGGGGCGGGACCTGCCGAGCGGCGGTTCGCCGTGCACCAGCGTGCGGGGGTCCACCGGGAGCCGGTCCTCGAGCGCCTCGGCCTCGGTGAGCACGCCCAGCAGGTCGCCGCGCCCGTCCACCACGGGCAGCATCGTGAACCCGCGCGCGGCGAGCAGGGCTCCGGCGTCGCGGACCGACGTGTCCGGTGAGACGGTCACCACGTCGCGGGTCATCACGTCGCGCACCCTCATCGGGTCACCGCCGGCTCGTCGGCCGTCGCGGGCAGCACCACGACCGGGGTCTCGGCGTGCCGCACGCAGTGGGCGCTGGTGCTGCCCATCAGCACCTGCCGGAACCGGCTGCCGCCGTGGGCGGCGACGACCAGCATCGCCGCGCCGCGCGCCCGCTGCTCCAGCGCCTCGGCGGCGGGTCCGCGCACACAGTGGCGGATGATCCGCGGGAACTCCAGCCTGCCCACGGCGGCCTCGCGCAGCGCGTCCTCCACCAGCGCCTCCGACCGGGCGCGGGCGTCCTGCTCGGTCAGCATGGTCCAGTCCGCCAGCGGTTCGTAGGCGTAGGCGTTGACCACGTGCAGCGGCGCTCCCCGCTGCAGGGCTTCGTCCATCGCCCACCGCAGTGCGCGCTCGCTCGCGGGGGTCCCGTCGATCCCGACGACGATCGGGGCGGCAGCGTCCATGGTTCACACCTCGTCCAAGTCGATGACGACCTCCGGCACGTGCCGGGCGTGTCGTGCGCGGTGCGGTGCACCGCCGGGAGCGGTCCCGGCGTCGACACCGCCGTTGTCGGAGGGCCGGTCGGGGGTCGCGCCGCGCTCTCGCGGTTCACGTCTCCTCGGCCCTGCTCCCAGCCTCCCCTCGGGAGGACGCCGAGGTCAGTGGCCGTGGGCCCATCACGATCGGGACTTTCGTCCCGGGGAGGTCGGTGCCGACCGCGAGCGTTCCGGTGCTCACGGGCTCACGTGGTCGGGCGCGGTCGCGCGTCACGCAGCCGGCGCAGGAACGGGTCGACCGGCTCGGCCGGGGTGACGCGCACGCGCGCGTCCACCGCGACGACCCGGTCGCCGGCGAGGACCAGGGGGTTGATGTCCAGCTCGACGACCTCGGGCAGCAGTTCGGCCAGGTGGGCCACGCGGCGCAGCACGTCGCGCACGGCGGTCCGGTCGTGGTCGCGGAAGACCGCGGGCGCGGCGCGGAAGCCGTGCAGCAGGTCGTCCAGGCCGACCTCGGACAACGGGGCCAGGGCGGCGGCGCGGTCGGCGAGCACGTCGGTGTCCACGCCGCCCAGCCCGGTGACCACGAGCGGCCCGAACTCCGGGTCGGTGACCACGCCGACGAGCAGTTCCCGGCCCCGTTCGGCCATGGGCTGGATGAACACGCCGGTCAGCCGGTCGCCGAACCGGTCGCGCAGCTCCCGGAACCCCTCCGCGACGTCGTCCTCGCCGAGGTCGAGCAGCACGCCACCGCCCTTGCTCTTGTGCAGCAGGTCGCGGGCCACGGCCTTGAGGGCGACCGGCCCGCCGAAGGACCGCTGCGCGGCGACCGCGGACGCGGCGTCGCGCACCAGCGCGCCGCCCAGCACGGGCAGGCCGAACGCCGTGAGCAGGCGCACCACCTGATCGGGTGACAGCCAGCCGTCGTGCCCGGTGACGACGTCGCGCGCGGTGGCGAGGTCGACGTCCGGCTCCACCGGTTCGGGCGCGGAGCGGCGCAGCCACTCGGCGCGGTCGGCGAGCCGGGCCAGCACGGCGGCGGCGCGGGCCGGGTCGGTGTAGGCGGCGATGCCGTCCTCCCGCAGCGAGACCGGGGCGGCCTGGCCGGCGCTCACCGCGAGAACGGGCTTGGCGGTGCGGTGCACGCCGCCGGCGGGGTCGCCCAGGGCGGTGGGCACGGTGACGGTGACCACGGCGTCCACGTCGGGGTCGGCGGCCAGCAGGTCAAGGCAGCGGGCGAAGGTGGCCTCGTCCACGACCGCGGTGGTATCGACCGGGTCGTGCACGCCGGCCGTGCCGGGCAGCAGCGCCCTGAGCGCCTCGGTGGTGGCCGGTCGGAGGTCGGCCACGGACAGCCCTTCCCGGACGCAGGCGTCGGCGGCCGGCACGCCGAGGCCGCCCGCGTTGGACAGCACGGCGACCCGGCGGCCGGCGGGCAGCGGCGTGGCGTGCACCGCGGCCAGCACCGGCTTGCGGCGGGCGACCCGGCGGGCCAGGCGCGAGAACTTGCGCGGGTTGCCGAGTCGCGCTCCCACCACAGCAGCAGGTCGTTGCCGCTGACGTCGTACTCGTCACCGGTCGACACCAGGTCCGTGGTGCCCAGGCCGAGGCGGTGCAGCTGCTCCAGCACCGCGATGGCGACACCGCCGGACTGGGTGACCACGCCGATACCGCCGCGACGCACGCGACCGGGGGTGAAGGTGGCGTCGAGCCTGGCCGCGGTGGCGGACACGCCGACGCAGTTCGGGCCCACCAGGCGCATGCCGTGGCGGCGGACCACCTCCAGCAGCGCGTCGGCGTCCACGCCCGAGGTGATGACCACCAGCGCTGCCACCCCGCGCCGGCCGCAGTCCTCGGCCACCCGCGGCACCGCCGCGGCGGGCACGCACACCACCGCCGGCTCGGGCGCTTCGGGCAGGTCAGCCACGGTGCCGCGGCAGGGCACGACGAGGATGCCGTCGGTGTGCGGGTTGACCGCGTACAACGCGCCCGGGTAACCGCCGACGACGAGGTTGTAGAGCACCGCGTTGCCCACCGAGGAGCGCTTGCGCCCCGCGCCGACCACCACGACCGACCCCGGCCGCAGCACGTGGCGCAGGCTCGCCACCTCGGCGGCCAGCTCCCGGTCGGCCACCGCGTCGAGGTAGGTCTCCACCGGGTCGAGCCCGAGGTCCACGTGCACCACGTCGCTGTCCGGGGTGGTCTCGCCCACCAGGCCGAGGTCGGCGAACACCCGCAGCATCCGCGAGTTCACCGCCGGCACCTCGGCGTGGAACCGCCGCACGCCGCGCCGCCGGGCCAGCGACACCAGGTGCTCCAGCACGAGCGTGCCCACGCCGTGGGACTGGCGCTCGTGCGAGACGACCAGGGCCACCTCGGCGGTGTCGGCGGTCTCCAGGACGTAACTGGCCACGCCCACCAGGTCCTCACCCGCGAAGGCGCCGACGGCCACGTGCCGGGTTTCGCCGGGAGCCGTCAACCTGGCGACGAAGTCCTCCGACCGCCGGGGCGAAGCGCTGAAGAACCGCAGGTAGCGGTCGCCCAGCGGCAGGTCGCGGTGCAGCGCCAGCAGCGCGTCGGCATCCGCCGGCCCCAGTTCGCGCAGGGCCACCACCGACCCGTCCGCCAGCAGGGCGCGGTGGCTCGCGGTCACGGCGGCTGCCCCGGGCCGACGACCACGCCGTGCCGGGGTGGTGCTCGATGCCGGTGCCCCGTCCGCACCGGCCAGGATCTCGCCGTCCACATCTCCTCCTCGGCTCCGCTGCCACCTCCCCGGCGGCACATTGGCCCGGTGTGCCGTCACCGGGGCGGGGGGATCCCCGGTCCCACGACGCGCACGGCCGCCACGCCCGGCAGCTCCGACACCGCGGCGACGGCGGTGGGGCGGTCACCGGTTCCCGTGAGCAGCACCTCCCCGCCGACGACCCGCACCGCCCACAGGTGCGGGTCGAGGTGGGCGCGCACGTCCTCGGCGATCACCTCGTCGGTCCTGGCGAGGCTGCGCAGCAGGTCGCTGCGGGCGACCACGCCGACGAGCCGGCCGCGGTCGACCACGGGCAGCACGCGCACGTGCCGGTCGAGCATGAGCCGCGCCAGGGCGGCCGGGTGGGTCCACGGGGTCGCGGTCACCACGTCGACGCTCATGACGTCGGCGACCAGCGGTGCCGGTGCGACGAGCGGGTCGGCGGGCTCCCCGCCCACGAACGTCCTCGGGTCCGGGGGCACGCGGTGGCGCAGCAGGTCGGCCTCGTCCACCACGCCGACCAGCCCGCCGTCGCGGTCCACCACGGGCAGGGTGGTCAGGCCGGTGTCGGCCGGCAGCCGCGACGCCTCCGCCACCGGGGTCCACGGTCGTGCGACGACCACCTCGGTGGTCATCAGGTCCATCGCCTTCACGGCACACCTCACGATCTCCCGTTGCCCACGCCGATGGCGGGGCGCCGGACGGGCGGGGGTTCCCGTCCGGCTGTCCGCAGGGGCGCGCTACCCGGCGCGCCCGTGGGCCGCGGCCACCTCTTCCGCCGACACGACGTGCGCGTCCGGGCCGGGGAAGACCAGGGTCCGCGCGCCGGTGTCGAGCCAGTGCACCGCGTACGGCGGGGTGCCGTCGCCGTGGCGGACCTCCTCGACCAGACCGCGCCTGGCCGGCCGGTCGGTGGAGCCGCGCTCGATGACGATCCAGTCCCCCACCCGGGCCTTCACCGCTCCCCCTCCCCCGGTCGCACGACGGCCAGGGGGCACGGCGCGTGGTGCAGCAGGGCCTGGCTGGTAGAGCCCAGGAGCATGCCGGTGAAGCCGCCCAGGCCGTGGCTGCCCACCACGAGCAGCCGGGCGCCGTCGGCGGCCTGGAGCAGGGCGCGCACGGGCCGGTCGCGCACGACGACCCGGGTGACCGGCACGTCCGGGTACTTCTCCTGCCAGCCGGCCAGGCGCTCGGCGAGCAGGCGGCGCTGCTCGTCCTCCACCTGCGACCAGTCGACGGTCAAGCGGGAGCCGTAGGCGCTGTCGACCAGGAAATCGGTCCAGGCCAGCAGCGCCGTGAGGGGCGCGCCACGCACGGACGCCTGTTCGAAGGCGAACGCCACGGCCTGCTCGCTGACCTCGGAGCCGTCCACGCCCACCACGACGGGCCCTTCGGCGGGCGGCTGCTCCCGGACCACGACCACCGGGCACGCGCCGTGCGCGGAGACCGCCACGGCGACCGACCCGACCACCAGGCCGGTGAACCCGCCCAGTCCCCGGGACCCCAGCACGACCAGGCGCGCCCGGCGGCTCTCCTCGATCAGCGCGGGCGCCGGGCCGTCGACCACGAGGGAGGTCGTGACCTCGACCTCGGGGGCGGCGTCCAGGACGGCCCGCTCGGCCTCGGCGAGCCGTTCGCGGCCCGCCTCCTCGAACGCCCGCCGGACCTCGTTCCCGGTCAACACGATCTCCGGGTAGCCGCGCGTCGGCAGTTGGTAGGCGTGCACGAGCCTGACCGGCACGCGGTGCCGGGCGGCCTCGTCCGCCGCCCACCGCACGGCGGCGAGCGCCGAGGCCGATCCGTCCACACCGACCACGATCGGGTCACTCATCGGAGTCCTCCTCCTGGTTGCGTCGTCCGCACGTCTTCCGCTGTCATCCGCACGCCCACCACGCCCGGGACCGCCTCGGCCAGCGCCGCCAGGACGCGGGAGGTCCGCTCGTCGGCGGGCGCGCACCCCACGAGGGCCTCGCCGTCGTGCACGGTCACCGGCCAGCGGCCGGGCCCGCCGTAGGCGTCGAGCCGTTCCCGCACGTCGGCGGCGATGGAGGCGTCCGTTCGGGCCAGCGCGCGCACCAGGTCACGGCGGGTGACCACGCCGACCAGCCGCGATCCGTCCACGATCGGCCTGGTCATGATGTCGCAAGCCCTCATGGCGCACCTCCTCCACCACCGACGCTAGGCAGCCGCCTCGGCTGGCGACGCGGTCGTTGGTCCTCTCCGGGCAGGGACCAACGACCACCGGTCGGGCTCGCGGACCCCAGGTCTGCTGTGACAGGGTCTTTGGGCCCTGTGCCGGGGGACCTCCCCCGGCGAACCTGGGGGCAGGCGGAAGGAAGGGCGGGGACTGGTGGCGCGTGTGTTCTTGGTCGACGACCACGAGGTGGTCCGGGTCGGGGTGCGGGAGTTGCTCAACGCCGACGAGGACCTCCAGGTGGTCGGCGAGGCCGGTTCGGTGGCCGAGGCGCTGGCCCTGGTGCCGGCCAGCGGCGCGGAGGTGGCGGTGCTGGACGTGCGGCTGCCCGACGGCAACGGCATCGAGCTGTGCCGCGAGCTGCGCTCGCGGGTGCCGGAGCTGAAGTGCCTGATGCTGACCTCGTTCACCGACGACGAGGCCCTGTTCGACGCGATCATGGCCGGCGCGTCGGGCTTCGTGCTCAAGCGCATCCTCGGTCACGACCTGCAGAACGCCGTGCGCACCGTCGCCGCCGGCGGGTCCCTGCTCGACGCCCGCTCCACCACCGCCCTGCTCAACCGCATCCGCCGCGAACGCGAGCAGGGCGATCCCACCCGGTCGTTGACCGAGCAGGAACGCACCGTTTTCGACTACATCGGCGAGGGCCTGACCAACAAGCAGATCGCCGAGAGGATGTTCCTGGCCGAGAAGACGGTCAAGAACTACGTCTCCCACCTGCTGGCCAAACTCGGGCTGGAGCGCCGCACCCAGGCCGCCGTGCTGGCGACCAAGCTGCGCAAACCCGCCGCGAACGACGAGGAGTGATCACAGCGGCACCTGCCAGGTCAGCCGGGTGCCCCCGCCGGGTTCGGCGACGGCGGCGCACGTGCCGCCGAGTTCGACCGCGCGTCGCTCCAGGTTGCGCAGCCCGCTGCGGGCCACCTGCTCGGGTATCCCGATCCCGTCGTCGACGACGCTGACGGTCAGGTCGGCGCCGGCCTCGACGGTGAGCACGAACCCGTTCGCGCGGGCGTGGCGCACGACGTTGCTCACGGCTTCGCGCACCACGGCCTCGGCGTGCTCGGCGACGTGCTCGGGCACCGAGTTGTCCACCGTCCCGCTCATCCGCACCGTCGGGGTCACCGGCACGTCCTCGGTCAACTCGGAGACCAGGTCCAGCAGCCTGCGCCGCAGACCGGGGACGTCGTCGCTCGCCTGGAGGTCGAAGATCGAGGTGCGGATCTCCAGCACCGTCTCGTCCAGGCCGACCACGGCCTTCTGCACCCGCTCCCGCACCCTGGGCTCGCGGATCGAGCCCAGCGCGCCCTGCAGGCTCATGCCGGTGGCGAACAGGCGCTGGATGACGTGGTCGTGCAGGTCGCGGGCGATCCGGTCGCGGTCCTCCAGCAGGTCCACCAGGCGACGCGCCCGCTGGTTCTCCGCGAACTCCAACGCCACCGCCGCCTGATCGGCGAACGAGGCCAGCAACGGCACCTGCTCAGCGGTGAACAGGGTTCCACCTTTGTCCCGGGCGACCAGCAGCACCCCGGTCACCGCTGTGCCGGTGCGCAGCGGCACCGCCACCCCCGGCCCGACGTTCGCCGAGATGTCCCCCAGCGTGCCCTCCAGGTCGTCGATCAGCATCGGCGCGCCCGACTCCAGCACCTGCTCCACGAACGACCCGGCGCCGGTGAACGGGCCGCCGACCAGCGCCTGGACCTGGTCGCCCACCCCGGCGGCCGTGCGCAGCCGCCGAGGCGCGGCCTCCTCGACCAGCACGATCAGTGACAGCGACGCCTGCGACAGCTCCATCGTGCGCGTGCTGATCAGCCGCAACGCCTCCTCGGCCGACGCGCCGCCCAGCAGTTCGCTGTTGACCTCGGCGGTGGCCTCCAGCCAGCGCTCCCGCATCCGGGACCGCTCGAACAGCCGGGCGTTCTCCACCGCCACGCCCGCTGCCGCCGCCAGTGCCGTGAGCACCACCTCGTCGTCCGGGGTGAAGTCCGCGCCGTCGATCTTCTCGGTCATGTAGAGGTTGCCGAACACCTCCTCGCGCACCCGCACCGGCACACCCAGGAAGCTGTGCATCGGCGGGTGGTTGGGCGGGAAGCCCACCGACGCCTCGTGCGCGGTCAGGTCGTGCAACCGGATCGCCCGCGGATCCTTGATCAACAACCCCAGCAGGCCCTTGCCCTGCGGCAAGTGCCCCATCCGCGCCCGGGTCTCCGGGTCGATGCCCACGTAGACGAACTCCGACAGGTCGTCCTGCGTCCCCAGCACGCCCAACGCGCCGTAGCGGGCCCCGACCAGCTCCACCGCGGCCTGCACGATCCGCTGGAGCGTGGAATCCAGCTCCAACCCGGCGCCCACCGCCAGCACCGCGTCCAGCAGGCCCTGCATCTTGTCCCGGGTCGAGGCGATCTCGGTCAGCCGCTCGCGCACCTCGTCCAGCAGCTCGTCCAGGCGCAGGCCGGCCAGCAGCCGGGGGTGCTCGTGTTCCTCCACGATCATCAGCATCCCAAGGGCGTGCCGAAAGGTCTAACACGGCGGGACCGACGGCTCCCCCGATCGAGGACCTTCGACCGTGTGCCGGTCGGCCCGCGGACCGGACAGTGGAGGTGTTGGTGCGATCAGGCGACGTGGTTGGGGTGAACGACATGAGCGGGGTGTTCGGATTGGCGCCGTACGAAGTGGAAGGTGTGCTGCGGGCCGCGTCCCTGGCCCCGTCCGTGCACAACACCCAGCCGTGGCGGTTCCGGCTCGGACCGGACCGCATCGAGCTGCACGCCGACCCCGAACGCGCGCTGCCCGCCACCGACCCCGACGGGCGCGAGCTGCGCCTGTCCTGCGGCGCGGCCCTGTTCAACCTCCGCCTGGGCCTGCGCGCCCGCGGCATCCGGCCGCTGGTCACCCTGCTGCCCGGCGCGGACGCCCCCGGCGCGCTGGCCGTGGTCCGCTGGGGCGGCCACCGCGACACCGACCCGGAGGTCCGCGAGCTGATCGCGGCCATCCCGAAACGGCGGTCCAACCGCAAACCCTTCCACGACGCGCCCGTCCCCACCGCCCACCGGCACGCCCTCGTCCGCGCCGCCGAACGCGAACGCGCCTGGCTGCACCTGGTCGCCGACCGGGAGGAACGCGCCCGCCTCCAGGACCTGGTCGCCCGAGCCCACCGGGTCCAGGCCCGGGACCCCGCCGTGCGCGCCGAACTGGCCGCGTGGACCGGCCCGCGGGACTCCGACGGGGTCCCGCCGCGATCGGGCGGCGTGCGCCCCGCGCCGCAGGACGAGTGGGCGCTGCGCGACTTCCAGGCCGCCGAACGGCCGCCCGGCAAGGACTACGAGCCCGACCCCCTGATCACCGTGCTCAACTCCTTCCACGAAGGGGCGCTGGGCCAGCTGCAAGCCGGGCAGGCGCTGCAACGCGTGCTGCTGACGGCCACCACCCTCGGCCTGTCCGCGTCGTTCCTCTCCCAGCCGATCGAGGTCCGGCAGACCCACGCGGAACTGCGCCGCGTCCTGGGCGGCTCCCTCGTGCCGCAGACCGTGCTGCGCATCGGCTTCGGCTCCCCCGTGCCGCCCAGTCCGCGCCGCGACGTGGCCGACCTGCTGCAGGAGCCCGACCCGACCGGGGCGTTCAGCGGCCGGCCGGACCCGTCGGCGCTCGCGCTCCCCTACCAGGTCACCGGGAACTCGTAGATGCCGTAGACGTTCGCGTCGTCCTTGAACGGCAGGGCGTCCAGCGGCACGGCGGGGCGGAGGTCGGGGATGCGGCGGAACAGCGTGTCGAACACGACCTCCAGCTCCAGCCGCGCGAGGTTCTGGCCCAGGCACTGGTGCGGGCCGAAGCCGAAGGCCAGGTGGTGGCGGGCGCCGCGCCCGAGGTCCAGCTCGTCGGGCCGCTCGAACACCTCGGGGTCGCGGTTGCCCGTGTTGCTCAGCGCCACCACGCCCTCTCCCGCCTTGATCGGCACGCCACCGATCTCGGCGTCGGCGACCGCGACGCGGGACGTCGCCACCTCGGCGATCGTGTAGTAGCGCAGCAGCTCCTCCACCGCGAACGGCGTCTTCGCCGGGTCCCGGCGGATCGCGCGGGCGTGCTCGGGGTGCTCGAGGAAGGTCAGCACGCCGAGCGAGATCATGTTCGCCGTGGTCTCGTGCCCGGCCACGAGCAGCAGGAACGCGAGCATGACCAGCTGGTCGCGGTCGTCGGAGGCGGTGACCTGGCGGCTGAGCAGGTCGTCGGCGGGGTTCGCCCGCTTGGCCTCGATCAGCTCGCCGAGGTAGGCGCGCAGGTCCGTGATGACGCCGACGCGCTCCTCCGCCGAGGTCGTCCGCTTCAGCAGCAGCGCCGACCGGCTCTGGAAGAACTCGTGGTCGGCGTAGGGCACGCCGAGCAGTTCGCAGATGACCAGCGACGGCACCGGCAGGGACAGCGCCTTCACCAGGTCGACCGGCTTGGGCCCGGCGAGCATCGCGTCGACGTGCTCGTCCACGATCTGCTGGACGCGCGGGCGCAGGGCGGCCATCCGCCGGACGGTGAACTCGCCGACGACCGCGCGCCGCGCCGGGCCGTGCTCCGGCGGGTCCATGCCGATCAGGGACGGCGTGAACCCGGCGAGGGCCCGCTGCCCCGGCACCAGCACCGGGAAGCCCGGGTTGCGCCGGTCGGAGCTGAACCGGGGGTCGGTGAGCATCGCGCGGATGTCCTCGTGCCGCGTCAACGCCCACACCACCGCGCCGCTGGGCAGGGTCACCCGGGAGACCGGCGCCTCCCGCCGCAGCCGGAGGTGCTCCTCCGGCGGTGAGTAGGGGCAGGTGCGGGTGATGGGCAGCGCGGTGGGGAGCTGATCGGTCACGGTTCCACCCCGATCTCGGTATGTGGAGGAAAATCCTCCGGTTCCTGTTCTCGACCGTACCGATGTGGAGGTTCTTCGTCCACTTCCTTCGGGTGAGACACTGTTCGCCCAGGTGACGGAGAGGTAGGAGATGACGGCTGACCCGGGGACAC
>NZ_JBHWIE010000189.1:0-14406 GCF_042732085.1 Actinosynnema sp. NPDC059797 | reverse complement strand
CAACCGGCCCGGCCTGACCGCCTCCCGGTTCGTCGCCAACCCCTTCGGGGAGCCCGGCGAGCGCATGTACCGCAGCGGCGACCTCGCCCGCTGGGGTGATGGCAAGCTCGACTACCTGGGCCGAGCGGACCAACAGGTGAAGATCCGCGGGTTCCGGATCGAACTCGGTGAGGTCGAAGCCGCCTTGAGGGCGCATCCCCACGTCTCCCAGGTCGTTGTAGTGGTGAACGAACACCGCTTGGTGGCGTACTTCGTGCCGGACAAGCCGACTACGGCATCGGAGCTGCGCGAGCACACGACCAGGGTCCTGCCCGACCACATGGTCCCGGCGGCGTTCGTCGCACTGGAGAAACTGCCGTTGACCGCGAACGGCAAGCTGGACCGCGTCGCGCTCCCCGCGCCCGAGCGCGACGCGGTCACCTCCACCGACTACGTGGCACCCCGCACCGAGACCGAGGCCGCCCTCGCCGGGATCTGGGCCGACGTGCTCGGGGTCGAGCGGGTCGGCGTGGAGGACAGCTTCTTCGCGCTCGGCGGCGACTCGATCCGCAGCCTGCACATCACCTCCCGCACCAAGGCGGCGTTCGACGTCGACCTGTCCCCGCGTGACGTCCTCACCGCCCGCACCGTGGCCGCCCTGGCCGACCTGGTCGAGGAACTGGTGCTCGCGGACCTCGAAGCCCTCGCCGACACGGAAGCGTGACCGCAAAGATGACCACGTCCAAGGACGACCGGATCTCCGCCCTGCCCGCGCACCTGCGGGACAAGCTGCGCCAACGGCTCGCGGGCAAGGTGGCGGCCACCGCGCCGCGCGCCGACGGGATCCCGCCCGCGCCGCGCGACCGGCCGCTGCCGCTGTCCGCCGGTCAGCAGCGGCTGTGGTTCCTGGCGCAGTTCCAGCCCGACAGCACCGAGTACACCAGCGCGCTGGCGCTGCGGCTCACCGGCGCGCTCGACCTCGACCGGCTGACCGCCGCGCTGCGCGGCCTGGTGCGGCGGCACGAATCGCTGCGCACGACGTTCGACCAGGTGGACGGCCGCCCGGTCCAGGTCGTGCACGACGACGTCGAGCCGGCCGTGGTGCCCGTGGCGGACCTGAAGGCGGAGCTGGACCGGCCGTTCGACCTGCGCCGGGGGCCGCTGTTCCGGGCGGCGCTGGGGCGCGAAGCCGACGACGCCCACCTGCTGCTGCTCACCACGCACCACATCGTGGTGGACGGCTGGTCCCTCGGGCTGCTGGCCGAGGAGCTGGGCGCGCTGTACCGGGGCGAGGAGCTGCCCGCGCCGCGGTTGCAGTACGCCGATTACGCCGTGTGGCAGCAGAGCAGGCCGGTGGACGTCGGGTACTGGCGCGAGCAACTGGCCGGTGTGGTCCCGCTGGAGCTGCCCACCGACCGGCCGCGACCGGCCGAGCGCACCTCCGCGGGCGCCGCGCACGAGCTGACCGTGCCGCGCGACCTGGCCGACCGCCTCGCCCGGCTGGCCAGGGACAACGAGACCACGCTGTTCACCACCCTGATGGCGGCCTGCCAGCTGCTGCTGGCCCGCTACGCCGGGCAGGACGACGTCGCGGTGGGCACCGTGACCAGCGGCCGGGACCGGCCGGAGCTGGCCGGCGTGGTCGGCTTCCTCGTCGGCACCGTGGTCATCCGGTCCACTGTGGACACCTCGTGGTCGTTCGCCGAGTTCCTGGCGCGGGTCAACCGCACCGCGCTGGACGCGTTCGCGCACGGCGACGTGCCGTTCGACCGGGTGGTGGAGGCCGTCGGCGCGCCGCGCGACCCGAGCCGCACGCCGCTGTTCGACGTCATGGTGGTGCTCCAGAACGCCGGGCGCGCGTTGCCCGAGCTGCCGGGCCTGCGGGTCGAGGAGCACCCGCTGACCCGCGACCAGGCGAACTTCGACCTGAGCATCGACTTCACCGCGGGCGACGAGGGCCTGCACGTCCTGGTGGAGTACAGCACCGAGCTGTTCGACGCGGCCACGATCGACCGGATGGGCCGGCACCTGCTCACCCTGCTGGCCGGGATCACCGAGGACCCGCACCGGCCGATGGCCCGGCTGCCGCTGCTGCTCGGCGACGAGCCGGACGGCCGGGGCCGCGAGCTGGACGTGCCCGCCACCACGTTCCCGGAGCTGTTCGAGGCGCAGGCCGCCCGCACCCCCGGCGCGACCGCGCTGGTGTGCGGCGACGACCGGCTGACCTTCGCCGAGCTGGACGAGCGGGCGAACCGGCTGGCCCACCACCTGGTGGCCGAGGGCGTCGAGCCCGAGCAGGTGGTGGCGCTGTCGCTGCCGCGCGGCGTGGACGCCGTGGTCGGCATCCTGGGCATCCTCAAGGCCGGCGCGGTGTACCTGCCCGTCGACCCGGGCCTGCCCGAGGCGCGCCGGGCGCACCTGCTCGGCGACTCCGGCGCGGTGCTGGTGATCGACGGGCCGGTCGACGCGTCGGCGTGCGCGCCCACCAAGCCGGTGGTGCCGGTGAGCCCGGCCAACGCCGCCTACGTCATCTACACCTCCGGCTCGACCGGCCTGCCCAAGGGCGTCGTGGTCGAGCACCGGCAGCTCGTGCAGCTGTTCCACAACCACGTCACCGACTTCGCCCGCGAGCACCTGCGGGTGGCGCTGTCCGCGGTGTTCTCGTTCGACACCTCGTGGGAGGGGCCGCTGCTGATGGCGGCCGGGCACGAGCTGCACGTCCTCGTCGACGAGGTGCGGCTGGAGCCGACCGCGCTGGTGGAGTACGTGCGGGCCCACCGCATCGACTTCCTCGACCTGACCCCCTCCTACGTCCGGCAGCTGCTGCCCGCCGGCCTGCTCGACGGCGAGCACAAGCCGAAGGTGCTGATGCTCGGCGGCGAGGCCCTGGGCGCGGCGCTGTGGCAGGAGCTGGCCGGCGCGGACACGCGGGCCTACAACTTCTACGGCCCCACCGAGACCACGGTCGACGCGGTGTCCACGCCCGTGGTCGGCGACCGGCCGGTCATCGGCCGCCCGCTGGCCAACCTGACCGCGCGGGTGCTCGACGAGGAGCTGCGACCGCTGCCGGTGGGCGTGCCCGGTGAGCTGTTCATCGCGGGACCGCAGGTCGCGCGCGGCTACCTCAACCGGCCCGGCCTGACCGCCGACCGGTTCCTCGCCGACCCTCATGGCGAGCCCGGGTCCCGCATGTACCGCACGGGCGACCGGGTGCGCTGGCTGGCCGACGGCACCCTGGAGTACCTGGGCCGCAACGACGACCAGGTCAAGGTCCGGGGTTACCGGATCGAGCTGGGCGAGGTGGAGGCCGCGCTGCTGGGCCACCCGGACGTGCGCGAGGCCGCCGTCGTCGTCCGCACCGACCACGACCACCCCCGGCTGGTCGCCTACGTGGTCGCCGACGCACCGGCGGACCTGCGCGAGCACCTGCGCCGGTCGCTGCCGGAGTACCAGGTGCCGTCCGCGTTCGTCGAGCTGGACCGGCTGCCGCTGACGCCGAACGGCAAGCTGGACAAGGCCGCGCTGCCCGCGCCGGAGGTCACCGGCGACGGCGGGTTCGTCGCGCCCCGCACGCCCGTCGAAGCCGAACTGGCCCGCATCTGGGCCGAGGTGCTGGGCGCGGAGCGGATCGGCGTCGAGGACAACTTCTTCGCGGTGGGCGGCGACTCGATCCTGTCCATCCAGCTCGTGTCCCGGGCCCGGCAGGCCGGGCTGCGCCTGACCTCGCGCGACGTGTTCCGGCACCAGACCGTGGCCGAACTGGCGCTGGTCGCGGGCGCCGAGGCCGAGGCCGTGCCGGAACGGGTGTTCACCGGTCCCGCGCCGCTGACCCCGATCCAGCGCTGGTTCTTCACCGAGCACGGCCCGCTGGCGCACTACACCATGACGCTGCTGGTGGAGCTGGAACCGGGCGTGGACGCCGAGGCGCTGCGGGCCGCCGTGCACGCCGTGGTGGCGCACCACGACGCGCTGCGGCTGCGGTTCCGCGAGGTCGACGGCCGGTGGGCGCAGGAGGTCGCCCCCGGGCAGGCCGACGTGTTCCGGGTCGAGCGCGACGCCGACCCGGAGACCGCCGCGCGCGAGGCCCGGCGGGGGCTGGACCTCGGGGACGGGCCGCTGCTGCGCGCCGCGTTCTTCCCCGGCGAGCGGCCGGAACTGCTGCTGACCGCCCACCACCTGGTCGTGGACGGCGTGTCGTGGCGCGTCCTGCTGGGCGACCTGGAGCGGGCCTACCGGGGCCTGCCGCTGGACCCGGTCGGCACGCCGTTCACGCAGTGGGCGCACCTGCTGGACGAGCACGTGCGGTCCGGCGCGCTCGACGGCGCGCGGGACCACTGGGACGCGCTGCCCGAGCCCGAGGCGCTGCCCGTCGACCGGGACGGCGCGAACACCGAGGGCTCCGCCCGCTCGGTGGCGGTGCGGCTGGACCGGGAGACCACCGAGGCGCTGCTGACCGCCGTGCCGCCGGTCTACCGGACGCAGGTCAACGACGTGCTGCTGAGCGCGCTCGGCCACGCCCTGGCCGAGTGGACCGGGCGGGACGCGGTGAGCGTGGCGCTGGAGGGCCACGGCCGCGAGGAGCTGCTGCCGGGCGTGGACCTGTCCCGCACGGTCGGCTGGTTCACCACCCAGTTCCCGGTGGTGCTGCCGGTCCACCGGGACGAGGCCGGCACCGAGTGGGGCCGCACGCTCAAGGCGGTCAAGGAGGCGCTGCGCGCGGTGCCCCACAAGGGCCTGAGCCACGAGGCGCTGGGCGGCTCGCGGCTGCCGGAGATCTCGTTCAACTACCACGGCCGGTTCGACGTGGCGGGCGGCGGCTTCTACCGGGGGCGCCGCGACGCGGTCGGCCCGGACGTGGACCCCGACCGGGCGAGGAGCCACCTGATCGACGTGGTCGGCCTGGTCGAGCGCGACGAGCTGGAGCTGTCCTGGCACTACTCCGCCGAGGTGCACGACGAGGCCACCGTGCGGCGGCTGGCCGAGCGGGTGCTCGACGGGCTGCGCGAGGTCGTGGCGCACTGCGCCCGACCGGGCGCCGGCGGGCGCACGCCGTCCGACTTCCCGCTGGCGCGGCTCACCCAGGAACAGGTGGACGCCGTCGCCGGGCCGGACGTCGAGGACGTCTACCCGCTCACCCCGCTCCAGGCGGGCATGGTGTTCCACAGCCTGGTCGAGCCCGGCGCGTACGTGGACCGGATGCGGCTGGTGCTCGACGGCGTCACCGACCCGGCCGCGCTGGAGCGGGCGTGGCAGCGGGTCGTGGACCGCACGCCCGTGCTGCGCTCCAGCGTGGTCTGGGAGGGCCTGGACGAGCCGGTGCAGGTCGTCCACCGGGACGTGCGGCTGGCGTTCGGCCCGGTGGAGGGCGACTTCGACCTGTCGGCGGCGCCGCTGCTGCGGGTCCGGGTCACGCCGCTGGGCGGCGACCGGGTCGAGCTGGTGTGGTCGTCGCACCACGTGGTCCTCGACGGCTGGAGCACCGCGCAGGTCTTCGGCGAGGTGCTGGAGCACTACCGGTCGATCACCACCGGCGAGCCCGCGCGGCTGCCCGCGCGGCGGCCGTTCCGCGACTACCTGCGGTGGCTGGCCGAGCAGGACCGGGCCGAGGCCGAGGCGCACTGGCGCGCCGCGCTGGCCGACGTGACCGGACCGACGCCGCTGCCGTTCGACCGGCCGCCGACGGGGGCGCACCGCGCCGAGGCCACCGGATCCGTGGGGTTCTCCCTCGACCTCGGTGACGCGGCGCAGCGCGCGGGCCTGACCGTGAACACGGTCGTGCAGGGCGCGTGGGCGCTGCTGCTGGCCCGCGCCTCCGGCGAGACCGACGTGGTGTTCGGCGCCACGGTGTCCGGCCGACCGGCCGAGCTGCCCGGCGTCGAGTCGATGGTCGGCATGCTGATCAACACCGTGCCCGCGCGCGTCGCGGTGGACCCCGCCGCCGAGGTGGGCGCGTGGCTGCGCGACCTCCAGGCCGCGCAGGGCGAGGCGCGGCGGTTCGACCACGCGTCGCTGGCCGAGATCCAGTCGTGGGTCGGCGCGCGGCTGTTCGACAGCGTCGTGGTGTTCGAGAACTACCCGTTCGAGCGCGACGGCGCCGGGCCGCACGTGGTCGAGGTGGACGCGGTGGACAACACCACGCTGCCGCTGGCGCTCACCGCGTCGCTGACCGACCGGCTCAACCTGGACCTGGCCTACGACCCGGAGCTGTTCGACGCCGCCACCGCGCGGCGGCTGGCCGGGTGGCTGCGCGACCTGGTGACCGCGATCGCCGCCGACCCGTCGGCGCGCGTCGCCGACCTGCCGTGGCTGTCCGAGGCCGAGCGGCGGCAGGTGCTGGTCGAGTGGAACCGCACCGCGCTGGAGACGCCCACCTCGCTGTACCCGGAGGTGTTCGCCGAGCAGGCCCGCCGCACGCCCGACGCGACCGCGCTGGTGCACCGCGGCCGGTCGTGGACGTTCGCCGAGGTGGACGCCCGCGCCAACCGGCTGGCCCACCACCTCCTCGCGCGCGGCGCGGGCCCGGAGCGGGTCGTCGCGCTGCGGCTGCCCCGCTCGGCGGACCTGGTGGTGGCGGTGCTGGCCGTGCTCAAGGCGGGCGCGGTGTACCTGCCGATCGACCCCGGGCTGCCCGCCGGGCGCGTCGAGCTGCTGCTGCGCGACGCCGCGCCCGCGCTGGTGCTGGACGGGCTGCCGGACACCGCCGGCCTGCCGGACACCGCGCCCGACGTGGCGCTGCGGCCCGAGCAGGCGGCCTACGTCATCTACACCTCGGGTTCGACCGGCACGCCCAAGGGCGTCGTGGTCGAGCACCGGCAGCTCGCGAACCTGTTCCACGCCAACCGGCACGACCTGATGGGCGAGCCGCTGAAGTTCGCGGTCACCGCCACGTTCTCCTTCGACACCTCGTGGGAGGGCCTGCTGTTCCTGGCCGCCGGGAACGAGCTGCACGTCGTGGACGACGAGCTGCGCCTGGACCCGGACGCCCTGGTGGCGTACGTGGCCGAGCACGGCATCGGGATGCTCGACCTGACCCCGACCTACGCGCGCCAGCTCGTGCGGGCCGGCCTGCTGGGCAGCGGGCTGCGCGCCCTCATGCTGGGCGGCGAGGCCGTGGACGAGGCGCTGTGGCGGGAGGTCGCCGCGTCGCCGGTGCGGGGCTTCAACTACTACGGGCCGACCGAGGTGACCGTCGACTCGGTGGCCACCCCGATCACCGGCGACCGGCCCGTGATCGGCCGCCCGCTGCACAACCTCGCCGCGTACGTGCTCGACGCCGACCTGCGGCCGGTGCCGCCGGGCGTGCCGGGCGAGCTGTTCCTCGCGGGACCGCAGGTCGCGCGCGGCTACCTCGACCGGCCCGGCCTGACCGCGCAGCGGTTCCTGGCCGACCCCTTCGGTCCCGCCGGGTCCCGCATGTACCGGACGGGCGACCGGGTGCGCTGGTTGGCCGATGGCACCTTGGCCTACCTCGGTCGGGGCGACGACCAGGTGAAGATCCGCGGGTTCCGGATCGAGCTGGGCGAGGTCGAGGCGGCGCTGGCCGCCGTGCCGGGCGTGCGCGAGGCGGCCGTGGTGGTCCGCGACAACCGGCTGGTCGGCTACGTGACCGGCGCGCCGGGGACCGACGTGCGGACCGCGCTGGCCCGCGACCTGCCGGACTACATGGTGCCCTCGGCCGTGGTGGCGCTGGACGCGCTGCCGCTGTCGCCGAGCGGCAAGCTGGACCGCAAGGCGCTGCCCGAGCCCGACTTCTCCGGCGACCACGTCGAGCCGCGCACCGAGGCGGAGCGCGTCGTCGCCGGGGTGATCGCCGACGTGCTCGGCCTGGAGCGGGTCGGCGCGACGGACGACTTCTTCGCCCTCGGCGGCGACTCGATCCTCAGCATCCGCGTGACCTCGCGGCTGCGCGCGGCGTTCGGCGTGCAGCTGTCGCCGCGCGCGGTGTTCGACCACCCCACGGTTTCCGGGCTCGCCACCGCGGTGTCCGGAAGGGCAGGAGTGGACGCCATCCCGGTGATCCCGCGCGATGGCGTCCACGCCCCCCTCGTCCACGAGCAGTCGCCCGCGCAGAAGCGGCTGTGGTTCCTGGACCAGTTCGAGCCGAACAGCACCGAGTACGTCACGCCCACGGCCCTGCGCCTGCACGGCCCGCTGGACCTCGACGCGCTGCGCCGCGCGCTCAACGGCCTGGTGGCGCGACACGAGTCGCTGCGCACCACCTTCGACGACGGCGTGCAGGTCGTCCACGAGCCGCGCGAGGTGCCGCTCGTGGTCGAGGACGCGCCGTGGGAGGACGTGCTCCACCAGGAGGTGAGCACGCCGTTCGACCTGCGCCGCGGCCCGCTGCTGCGGGTCCGGCTGGTGCGGGTGGCGGCAGAGGAGCACGTGCTGGTGCTGACCCTGCACCACATCGTCACCGACGGCTGGTCCACCGGTGTGCTGGCCCGCGACCTGGGCGCGCTGTACGCGGGCCGGGAGCTGCCGCCGCCGCCGGTGCAGTACGTGGACTACACGGCCTGGCACCAGGCCCCGCCGGTCGACTACTGGGCGGAGCGGCTGGCCGGGGTTCCGCCGCTGGAGCTGCCCACCGACCGGCCGCGCGCGGCGGTGCGCGGCACGGCGGGCGCGATGCACGGGTTCACCGTGCCCGCGCCGGTCGCCGAGGCGCTGAAGTCCCTGGCCGCGAGGCGCGGCGACACCCTGTTCACCGCGCTCGTCGCGGCCACCCAGGCGCTGCTGGCCCGCTACACCGGGCAGGACGACATCGCGGTCGGCACCGCGGTCTCCGGGCGCGGCCGGGCCGAGCTGGACGACGTGGTCGGCCTGTTCGTCAACACCGTCGTGCTGCGGTCCGCGGTGGACCTCCGGTCGTCCTTCGACGAGTTCCTGGCGCGGGTGCGGACCACCGTGCGGGACGGGTTCGCGCACCAGGACGTGCCGTTCGAGCGGGTGGTCGAGGCGGTGCGCCCCGACCGCGACCCGAGCCGCAACGCCCTGTTCGACGCCATGGTGCTGCTCCAGAACACCGGCGACGAGGTGCCGGAGCTGCCCGGCCTGCGGGTGGAGGAGGTGGGGCTGCCGCTGCTGACCTCGACCTGCGACCTCACCTTCGAGTTCGGCGAGACCGGCGGCGAGCTGCGCGGCGCGGTCGAGTACAGCACCGACCTGTTCGACGCCGGCACGGTCGAGCGCATGGCCCGGCACCTGGTGGCGCTGCTGGCGGGCGTCACCGCCGACCCGGGCCGGCCGCTGGCCGAGGTGCCGCTGCTGCTCGGCGACGAGCCCGACGGTCGCGGCGAGGTGGTGGAGGTCCCGGGCACCACGTTCCCCGAGCTGTTCGAGGCGCAGGCCGCCCGCACGCCGGACGGGACGGCGCTGGTGTGCGGCGCGGAACGGCTCACCTTCGCCGAGGTGGACGCCCGCGCCAACCGGCTGGCCCACCACCTCCTCGCGCACGGCGCGGGCCCGGAGCGGGTGGTGGCGGTGTCGCTGCCGCGCTCGGCCGACTCCGTGGTGGCGATCCTGGCCGCGCACAAGGCGGGCGCGGTGTACCTGCCGGTCGACCGGGACCTGCCGCGCGAGCGGGTCGAGTACCTGCTGGCCGACGCGAAACCGGTGCTGGTGCTGGACGAGGTGCCGGACCTGGGCGCCTGCCCGGCGGACCGGCCGGGGGTCGACGTGCGGCCGGACCAGGCCGCGTACGTGATCTACACGTCCGGTTCCACCGGCAGGCCCAAGGGCGTGGTGGTGGAGCACCGGCAGCTCGCCAACCTCTTCCACGACCACCGCGACGCGTTCGGGCGGTTCGGCCGCCTGCGGGTCGCGCTCACCGCGGTCTTCTCCTTCGACACCTCGTGGGAGGGGCCGCTGCTGATGGCGGCGGGCCACGAGCTGCACGTGATCCCCGACGACGTGCGGCTGGAGCCGGACGCCCTGGTCGAGCACGTCCGGTCGCACCGGATCGACTTCATGGACCTGACCCCGTCGTACGCGGGCCAGCTCCTGCCCGCCGGGCTGCTCGACGGCGAACACAAGCCGAAGGTGCTGTCGCTGGGCGGCGAGGCGCTGCCCCCGGCGCTGTGGCGGGAGCTGGCCGACGCGCCCACCGCCGCGTTCAACTACTACGGCCCCACGGAGGTGACCGTCGACTCGGTCGCCACGCGGGTGGCCGGCGACCGGCCGCTGATCGGCCGCCCGCTGCGCAACCTCGTGGCCCGGGTGCTGGACAAGGACCTGGGGCCGGTGCCGGTGGGCGTGCCGGGCGAGCTGTTCCTGGCCGGCCCGCAGGTCGCGCGCGGCTACCTCGACCGGCCCGGCCTGACCGCGCAGCGGTTCCTCGCCGACCCCTACGGGGAACCCGGTTCGCGCATGTACCGGACCGGTGACCGGGTGCGGTGGGTCGGGGACCAGTTGGAGTACCTGGGTCGCACCGACGACCAGGTCAAGGTCCGGGGCTTCCGGATCGAGCTGGGCGAGGTCGAGGCCGCGCTGCTGGAGCACCCGGACGTGGCGCAGGCGACCGTGGTCGCGCACGCGCACAACGGGCACCAGCGGCTCGTGGCCTACACCGTCGGCGGTGCGACCGACCTCCCGGCGTGGCTGAAGCAGCGGCTGCCGGACTACCTGGTGCCGTCCGCGTTCGTGCCGCTGGACACCCTGCCGCTGACGCCGAGCGGCAAGGTGGACCGGCGGGCGCTGCCCGCGCCGACGTTCACCGCCGAGGCCGGTTACGCGGCGCCGGCGGCGGGCGTGCCCGCGCGGCTGGCGGAGATCTGGGCCGAGGTGCTGGGCGTCGAGCGGGTCGGCGCGCGCGACAACTTCTTCGCGCTGGGCGGCGACTCCATCCTGTCCATGCAGGTGGTGTCGCGGGCCCGCCAGGCGGGGCTGAAGCTGACCTCCAAGGACATCTTCCTGCGGCAGACGGTCGAGGACCTGGCGCTCGCGGTGACCGAGCACGCCGGGCAGGCCCACGAGGTCGTCACCGGGCCGGTGCCGCTGACCCCGATCCAGCGGTGGTTCTTCACCGAGCACGGCCCGCTGGCGCACTACACCATGTCGGTCGTCGTGGAGCTGGGCGAAGTCGAGCCGGGCGCGGTGCGCGACGCCGTGCGGGCCGTGGTCGCCCACCACGACGCGCTGCGCACCAGGTTCACGCGGGTGGGCGGCGAGTGGCGGCAGGAGGTCGCCGGGACCGGGGACGCCGAGGTGTTCCGGGTCGCGGTCGACGACCTGCGCACCGAGGCCGAGCGGGCGCGGGCGTCGCTGGACCCGCGGCGCGGCCCGCTGCTGCGGGCGGTGCTGTTCGACGACGGCCGGCTGTTCCTCACCGCGCACCACCTCGTGGTGGACGCGGTGTCGTGGCGGATCGTCCTGTCCGACCTGGAGACCCTGCTCGCGGGCGGCGCGCTCCCGCCCCGGACCACGGCGTTCGCCGACTGGGCGCGGCGGCTGGACCGGCACGTGCTGGACGGCCGGTTCGACCACGCCCTGCCGCACTGGGCCGGGCTGCCGGTCGAGGAGCCCGTGCCGACGAGCGCCGGCACCGCGCGCAGCGTGTCGGTGCGCCTGGGCCGGGCCGAGACGGACGCGCTGCTGCACGCCGTGCCCGAGGCGTACCGGACGCAGGTCAACGACGTGCTGCTGACCGCGCTGGCGTCGGCGTTCGGCGGCCGCGCGCTGGTGGCGCTGGAGGGCCACGGCCGCGAGGAGCTGTTCGACGGCGTGGACCTGTCGCGCACGGTCGGCTGGTTCACCGCCCAGTTCCCGGTGTCGCTGGAACTGCCCGGTGGCGACTGGGGCGACGCGCTGAAGGCGGTCAAGGAGCAGTTGCGGGCGGTGCCCGACAAGGGCCTGAGCTACGAGGCCCTGAAGTACGGCGGCCGGGACCTGCCCGGCGCGCTGCCCCGGGTGTGCTTCAACTACCTGGGCCAGTGGGACGACGAGGTCGCCGAGGCCGACCACGGCGGCGAGGTGCCCGACGACTTCGCGCGCGGCCACCTGCTGGACATCACCGCCGCCGTCGCGGCGGGCGAGCTGGTGCTCGACTGGGAGTTCTCCACCGAGACCCACGACGAGGCCGAGGTGCGGGCGCTGGCCGAACGGGTGCTGGACGCGCTGCGGGCGATCGCGGAGTTCTGCGCGCGGCCGGGCTCGTGGGGCCGCACCCCGTCGGACTTCCCGCTGGCGCGGCTCACCGCCGAGCAGGTCGACCGGATCGCCGACCGCGACGTGGAGGACGTCTACCCGCTCACCCCGCTCCAGGCGGGCATGCTGTTCCACGCCCTGGTGGACGACGGCACGGCCTACCTCAACCAGACGCGGGTGCGGCTGACCGGCGTGACCGACCCGCGCCGGCTGGGCGAGGCGTGGCAGCGGGTCGTGGACCGCACCCCGATCCTGCGCTCCGGCGTGGTCTGGGAGGGCCTGGACGAGCCGGTGCAGGTGGTGCGGCGCGGCGTGCGGGTGCCGATCTCGTACGAGGCGGTGACCGACGAGCTGGTCGCGGCCGACGCCGAGGCGGGCGTGGACCTGGCCGGGCCGTCGCTGATGCGGCTGGTGGTCGGGCGGGTGTCGGACACCGAGGTGGACCTGCTGTGGACCTCGCACCACCTCGTCCTGGACGGCTGGAGCACCGCGCAGGTCTTCGGCGAGGTGCTGGCCGAGTACGCCGGTGACGCGCCGACCCCGCGCCGCCCGTTCCGCGACTACCTGGCGTGGCTGGCCGAGCAGGACCAGGCCGCCGCCGAGGCGCACTGGCGCGGCGTGCTGGCGGGCGTGGAGTCGCCGACGCCCCTGCCGTTCGACCGGGCGCCCGAGCAGGCGCACCGCGCCGAGTCGTCCGCGCAGGTCGTGCTGGACCTGCCGGTCGACCGGCTGGACGCGGTGGCCCGCCGCCACGGCCTGACGGTGAACACCCTGGTGCAGGGCGCGTACGCGCTGCTGCTGGCGCGCACCGCCGGGCAGTGGGACGTGGTGTTCGGCAGCACGGTGTCCGGCCGGCCGGCGGAGCTGCCCGGCGTCGAGTCGATCACCGGCATGTTCATCAACACCGTGCCCTCGCGCGTGGTGGTGGAGCCGGGCGCGGTCGCGGTGGACTGGCTGCGCCGCCTCCAGGAGGAGCAGGCCGAGTCGCGGCGGTTCGACTTCGTGTCGCTGGCCCAGGTGCAGCAGTGGGCGGGCACGCGGCTGTTCGACAGCCTGCTGGCGTTCGAGAACTACCCGGTGGACAAGGACGCCCCGGACGGCGCGCCCGCCATCGGGGACGTGGACAGCCTGGACACGACCACCTACCCGCTGACCGTGCGGGCCTACGCGGACGACTCGCTGCACGTGGAGCTGACCTACGACCCGAGGCTGTTCGACGCGCGCACCGTCGAGGTGCTGGGCGAGCGGCTGACCCGGCTGCTGGACGCGCTCGGCGCGGACCCGCTGCGGCGGGTGGCGGAGCTGCCGTGGCTGTCCGACGCCGAGCTGGAGCAGGTCCTGGTGTCGTGGAACGGCGCGGAGCCGGCCACGCCGGTGGCCGACACCATCCCGTCGCTGTTCGCCGCGCAGGCGGCGCGCACGCCGGACGCGGTGGCCGTGACCTGCCGGGGCGAGTCGCTGACCTACCGGGAGCTGGACGAGCGGGCCAACCGGCTGGCCCACCACCTGGTGGCGGCCGGCGCGGGACCGGAAACGCTGGTGGCGTTGAAGTTCCCGCGCTCCCTGGACCTGGTCGTGGCCGTGCTGGGCGTGCTCAAGTCGGGCGCGGCGTACCTGCCGATCGACCCCGACTACCCCGCCGACCGCGTCGCCTACGTGGTCGCGGACGCCTGGCCCGTGCTGACCCTCCAGAAGCTGCCCGACCTGGCCGGGCTGCCGACGACCCCGCCGGACGTGGTGGTGCGGCCGGAGAACAAGGCGTACGTCATCTACACGTCCGGTTCGACGGGCAAGCCCAAGGGCGTGGTCATCCCCCACGCCAACGTGGTGCGGTTGATGACGCGGACCGAGCAGTGGTTCGGCTTCGGTCCGGACGACGTGTGGACGCTGTTCCACAGCTACGCGTTCGACTTCTCGGTGTGGGAGCTGTGGGGGCCGCTGCTCTACGGCGGTCGGCTCGTGGTGGTGCCGTTCGAGGTGTCCCGCTCCCCGCGGGACTTCGCCCGGTTGATCCGGGACGAAGGCGTCACGGTGCTCAACCAGACCCCTTCCGCGTTCTACGCACTGCTGGCCGAGGCACCCGAGCTGCCGTCGGTGCGGTACGTCGTCTTCGGCGGCGAGGCGCTGGACGTGCGCAAGGTGACGGCGTGGCGCGGGCCCGGCGCGCTGATCAACATGTACGGGATCACCGAGACCACCGTCCACGTCACCTGGACCCACGCCGACGGCACCATCGGCGTGCCCATCCCCGACCTGCGCGTCTACGTGCTGGACGAGGACCTG
>NZ_JBHWIE010000188.1:0-14448 GCF_042732085.1 Actinosynnema sp. NPDC059797 | reverse complement strand
CCAGGAAGGTGGCGACCACCGCGCCGAGCACGCGCGTGGGGCGTCGGGTCATTGGACCGTCAGGACGGCGGTCGAGTACACGGTGCCGCCGGTGCCGGTGGCCTTGACCGTGTAGGTGTAGGTGCCCTTGGCGGTGGGGGTGGTGGTCCGCGTGCCACCGGGCACCGCCAGCGCGCCGGACCAGGAACCGCCGCCGGCGGCGGGGGAGACGGCGTGCGCGGTGACCGAGGTGGCGTTGGTCGAGGTCCACGTCAGCGACGTGCTCTGACCGAGGTTGATCTTGCGGTCGACGTCGTCGACCGACAGGCCCACCGTGGGATTGGTCGGACCCACGGCCGGGTTGGTGGGCGTCACGCCGGGCGGCGGGTTCGTGCTCGCGGTCTTGTTCAGCGAGAACGACCAGCCCTCGAACCCGCCGGGGATCACGTTGCGGTTGAGCGCGCCGTAGTTGCTGTAGGTCCAGGTGCTGCCCGCGCCGTCGGCGTGCCAGTACGACCAGTACGCCTCGGCGGGCGGCGTGACGACGCACGCCTCCTTGTAGGTGGGGTTGGAGGTGCGCGGGATGGACTCGGTCGAGGAGGGGCGGTTCTCCAGGCGGCACACGAAGCCCAGTCCCCACTGCGCCACGCCCGTGACCGCGATGCCCGCGTCCTGCAACGCCTTGATGCCGGTGCGGGCGGTGCCGGGGTTGGGGTTGGGCGAGCAGCGGGTGATGGTGGGCGCGGCGACACCGCCGTTGCCGTCCAGCTCCTGGAAGTCGATGACGACGGTGACGCCGGTCAGGGCGTCCGCGCCGGTGCAGATGCCGTTGTAGCCCGCAGCCGCGGCCGACGGCGCCACGGCCACCGCGGCCGTCAGCGACATGGCCAACGCGGGCAGGACGGACAGGACTCGTCTCACGGTGCTACCCCCTGTTGGTTCTTCCTGCGGTTCTTCCTGCGTGTGGTGGAACGCCCGAGCACGAAACCGATCACCAGGGCCAGCGCGACCCCGCCCAGCGCCGTGATCGACCACGCCTGCACCGAGGTCGAGGCGACGGGCTGCGCTTCCGGGTGGGCCGCGGGGTGGGATTCCCGCTCGGCCAGCGGCAGCCTCACGACCGCGGCGACCGGCGAGCCCTCGGCGTCGACCCAGGACCGCCCGGCCAGCCCGGGCGCGGCGGCGGTGCTCGTGGTGAAGTCCGCCGCGCCGTCGGGGCCGGGCAGGCCGCCGTCGTCGAGCAGCAGCGTGCCCAGCGACCGCGCCGTGGTGTCCGCGTCCAGGCCCGCGGCCCGCCGACCGGCGGCGACGGCCGAGCTGAGCGCCACGTCCGCGCCCGCGTCGCCGTTCACGACGAGGCCGTCCGGTGCGGTGCGGGCACCCAGGGCCCTCGCCCCGTCGACCAGGGCCGCGGTGCGCTCGGGCGACCAGCCCTCCGGCGCGGTGTGGCCGGTCTCGCCCCCGTCGTGGCCGCGCAGGTTCAGCGCGGTGACCGCGGCGGCGGTCGCGGCGAGGTCACCGGTCTCGCAGTCCCCGGTGACGAGGTCCACCGGGAACGACCCGTCCGCGCACCGCGCGTCGACCAGCAGGTCGACGGACTCCCCGGTGTCGTCGCCGACGGCGACGGTCGCCGCGACGGCCCAGGCGTGCCGGCGCACCGACTCGTCGGTGTCGGCGAACGACCCGGTGTCGGTGAACCGACCGTCCTCGCCGCGCAGCGCGACCAGGTCGGCGGAGAGCCGGTCGACGGTCGCGGCGAGGTCCGCCGGGGCGTCGTCCTCGCCCTGGTCGAAGCGGGCGACGAGCAGCAGCTTCGCCAGCGGCTCGGCGTAGGCGGCCTCGTCCTCCTCGTAGGGCACGCCGTGCGCGTAGGCGTCGATCGACTCGGGCCGCAGCAGGAAGCGGGTGGCCCGCTCGACGGCCTCGGGCTGCCCGCCCAGCGCGCGCAGGGCCAGCACCACGTCGGCGGTGGCGTCGTAGTCCACGAACGTCGTTCCGCCCTGGGTGACCTCGACGTGGTCGCCGCCGACGAGCCCGCCCGCCAGGTAGGCGCCCAGGCGGGCGGCGGGGGTCGAACCGCCCGGCTGCGCGGCGGGGGCCGGGCCGAGCACGGCGCCGCGTCGCGGACCGGGCGGGGGAGCGGGGTTCCCCGCCTGCCTGGCGGCAGTCACCGCCGAGGCGGCGGGGGCCGGGGGAGCCGTGGTGGTCGGCGTTGTCGTGGCGGTGCCGCTCGGCGGCCCCTCCTGTGGCACCTGACCCCGGGCCAGCTCGTAGAAGCCGACCTGGGCCAGGCCCATCGCGGCCTGCGCCCCGGCGCGGACCCAGGTGTCGATCGGCCCGAGCCCGTTGACCTTGCCACCCTCGTAGTGCTCGGGGTCGTAGCCGATCGCACCGACCTCGTCGGCCAGCGCGGTGCCCGCGTCCGCCTCGGTGACCTGCGCCGACTTCAGGTACGCCACCCCGCGCGCCACGTGGGCCCCGGCGCCGCCCGCCTCGGCCAGCGCCTGCACGACCAGGCCGGTGCTGTTGGTGTTGGGCGCCTCGGTGCCGACACCGCCACCCCACCCGCCGCCCGTGGTCTGCTCCTTCTTCAACCACGCGACGGCCTTGTCGATCGGCCAGTCCAACCCCTGAACACCCGACCTGCGCGCGGCCAGCAGCGCGGACAGGGCGATGCCCGTGGAGTCCCGGTCCGGTGGCGCCTTGTCGTAGGGGACGCCCTCGTCGCAGGTGGACAGCTTGTACCCGGCGGGGTTGACGTGCTCGCCGGTCTCGCCCGGCGCGGCGGGGACGTACTCGTAGAAGATCCGGAAGTAGCCGTCCCGGCACTGCTGGGTCAGCAGCCGGTCGAGGGCGAGCTGGTCGTTCTCCCCCGCGACGGCCAAGCCGATCACGCCGAGCGCCTGGCCGAAGGTGTTGGCGTTGTTGCCGACCGAGTCGGCGAAGTCGGGGTTCTTCGAGTAGTCGCTGATCCTGCCCTTGTCCGGGCCCGAGCGCATGATCGCGGCCTTGGTCTCGGCGACCATGTCGTAGCCGTCGAAGTTCCGCGGGTCGCGGCCGGTCACCTGCGCCGCCACCAGCACCTTCGCCGCCGCCCCGCCGACGATGATCGCGTCGAAGCCCTGCCCGGGCGCGTACCCGTCCCAGGTGAAGTAGTCGCTGGCGTGGCCCTGGTCGTCCAAGTGGGAGACGATCGGTTCGGCCAGGTGGCCCTGACCGGTCGCGTAGGCGGCGAACAGCACGTCGATCATGAGCCCGTGGTCGGGGAACGGACTGCCCAGCGGGTTCTCCAGCGTGCCGTCCGCGGAGAGCTGCCCGGCCAGCCACCGCGCGGCGGCCGAGGCGGCGGGCAGGTCGGGGGTCGCGGCGGCGGGGGCGGCGGGGAGGACCAGTGCGGCGACGGCCAGCACCAGTGCGGACGACCGACGTCGACCACGGGACACGGATCGACACGACATCGTGGTCGTCACCCCTGCTTCTCGCGACAGTGGTAGGACAGTGCACCTGCTCGTCCGGCGACCCGACTCGCCGCTCCAGGAGCGGCCCACGGTTGCGCGACAGTGCCGGATTTCGACCGGCTTCCCCGTCCGAGCAGGGGTGTTGAGTTGTGGTTGCCCGCGAACCATCACTCGCGGCGTGCCGACCATAGCACTCACGGGGTGGAGCGGACCGCGTGCTTTCGGGTACTTCGGTGTCCTGCCCGGCGCATGACCGCTCGACCCGCTTGGGTGACACGCGGACACCCCGGCGCCGCAGGACCTGGCGCACGCGCGGGCTGCTACAGGTCCCGCCCGAGGCCGCGCGGGTGTCGACGATCCCGGCCGCTGTCGTTCGCCCGTCAGGAACGAACAAGGGATACGACCGACCAGGAGTGGACCGACGTGCGCATGAACCTCCGGACCCGGTGGACCGCCCCCCGTGCCGGCCGTGACCGCGATCCTGCTCGCCTCCGCCGCCGTGCCGGCGAGCGCGGCGACCACGGCCGTGCCCGGCGCCAGTTCGATCGGTAGGGCTGCCGGTCACGGCCGAGGGGCGCCCCGGAGTGCTGGCGTGAGCCCGCGCAGACGGCGGTGGACGACGCGCGCGGCCGCCCACGGCACGGTTTCCCGCCGGCACCGCTGCACGGCCGGTGATCCGGGCGCGGTCGAGGTCGGAGTCCGGGCACCGGGAGCGAAATGAGACCGGAGGTCGCGAACGGTGGTGGGGCGCCGGCATCGGCCGCACCCGCGGTGCCCGGCTCCGATCGAGTCCGCAGTGGGCGCGGGAACCGGGACCCGTCAAGGGACGTTCCCGCCCGCGCTCTCAGGGCGCGAATCCCGAGTCGCGAAGTGAACTTCCGAACCGCTCCGGTTCCGGATCGCGCTGTCCTGAAAGGATTTCATTTCCACCGTCGGTCATTCGGCGCAGCGGACAGCCGCCACCAGGACGGTTTTCCCCCCACAGCGGTGTCCGGCCGTTTCAAGGCCACGGACAGCGGCAAAGGTCTGGACCACCAGCCGACCGAGGTCCGGTCGGCGTGCCGACGGAGTGGAGTGACGGATGAGCGAGGCGAAGCTGCCCCCGCTGTCGATGGACGAGCTGGCCGCCGAGGGTGGCACGGCGCTGCCGGACAAGGAGGTGTACTCGCTGCTCGACCTGAACGTCGACCTGGACCTCGCCCTCGACCTCGCGGCGCCGATCGGCCTGGCCGTCGCGGGCAACGCCAACATCGCGGCCCCGATCGACGCCGCCGTGGGCGCGAACGTGCTGTCCGACGGGTCCACCGCGCAGGCCATGGCCGACCAGGGCGTCGCGATCCAGCAGGGCATCACCGGCGAGGCGGTGGCCAACTCCGACCAGGACAGCGCCATCGGCCAGGGCGAGTCCCCGGCCCCCGCCCCGCAGCCGCCGGCCGGCGGGGCGCAGGTCCCGACGCCCACCGACCTGTCCGGCGCGCTGGACGGCGGTCTGCTCAACGTGGACGTCGACCTCGCCGCCGACCTCGACCTGGCCGCCCCGATCAACGGCGCGGTGGCCCTCAACGCCAACGTGGCCGCCCCGATCGACGCCGCCGTGGCCGCCAACCTCGGCTCCGTGGGCTCGGAGGCGACCGCCGTCGCGCAGCAGCAGGCGAACATCCAGCAGACCATCGACGGCACCGCCGAGGCGAATGCCGCGCAGAGGTCCGACATCGACCAGTGAGCGATCTCATGAACGCCTCACCACGCCCGGCCGGCGGGGACGTGCGCACCACGACCCCGCCGCGCCGGGCGCGCGACGTCGAACTGATCGGCGAGATGCGCGGCTCCGGCTACCGCCGCCCACCGGCCCTGGTCCGCCGCGCCGACGGCCAGGTACTCCAGCTCACCCCGCTGCTGTACCGGGTCCTCGAAGCCGTGGACGGGCGCGCCGACCACGCCGGGATCGCCGCCGCCGTCGGGCCGGCCATCGGCCGCTCGGTCACCGCGGAAGACGTGCGCGTCCTGCTGGAGACCAGGCTGCGCCCGCTCGGGGTGCTCGAACTCCCCGACGGCTCCCAACCCGCGCACCGCAAGGCCGAACCGCTGCTCGGCCTGCGCCTGCGCCGCGTGATCAGCGAGCCCGACGTCACCCGGCGGGTCACCGCGCCGTTCGCACGGCTGTTCCACCCGCTGGTGGTGGCCCCGGTGCTGGTGGCGTTCGCGGCGGTGTCGTTCTGGGTGCTGTTCGTCAAGGGACTGGCCGGCGCCACGCACCAGGCGTTCAACCAACCCGCCTTGCTGCTGCTCGTGTTCGGGGTGACGGTGCTCTCGGCGGGCTTCCACGAGTTCGGCCACGCCGCCGCCGCGCGGTACGGCGGCGCGACACCCGGCGCGATGGGCTTCGGCCTCTACCTGCTGTGGCCCGCCTTCTACACCGACGTCACCGACAGCTACCGGCTCGGCCGGGCCGGTCGGCTGCGCACCGACCTGGGCGGGCTGTACTTCAACGCGCTCGTCGCGGTCGCCGTCCACGGTGCCTGGTTGCTGACCGGCTGGGACGCGCTGCTGCTGGTGGTCGCCACGCAGATCCTCCAGATGGTGCGCCAACTCGCGCCCCTGGTGCGCTACGACGGCTACCACGTGCTCGCCGACCTGACCGGTGTCCCCGACCTGTTCCACCACATCAAGCCCACGCTGCTGGGCCTGTTGCCGCACCGCTGGGGCAAGCCGGAGTCGAAGGTCCTCAAGCCGTGGGCGCGGACGGTCGTGACGACGTGGGTGCTCGTCGTCGTGCCGGTCCTGCTGGCGAGCACGGCCCTGCTGGTGCTGGCGTTCCCGCGGGTGGTGGGGACGGCGTGGCACAGCGCCGGTGAGCAGTGGCGGTCGGCGCACGCGGCGCTGGGTGAGGGGGACCTCGCGCTGGTGCTGGTGCGGGTGCTCGAGGTGGCCGCCATCGCGCTGCCCGTGCTCGGCATCGGCCTGCTGCTGGCCCGGCTCACGGGTCGGCTGGTCACCCGCGCCTGGCGCTCCACCGAGGGCAGGCCCGGTCGGCGCGCGCTCGTGGTGCTGTGCGGGATCGCCGTGATCGCGGGCCTGGCGTGGGCGTGGTGGCCGCAACCCGACCGGTACCGGCCGATCCGGCCCGACGAGCGCGGCACCGTCGCCGACGTCGCGCCCGCCGTCGCGTCGGGTCCGGCTCCCGTCCAACCGGCGCCACCGGCGTCACCGGAGCAACCGGCGCAACCGGTGTCCGCCCGGATCGTGTGGCCCGCCGACGAACCGTTGCCCAGCAAGGACGAGCCGGTCCTGGCGATGGTCCTGGAACCGGTCTCGCCGGGCGCCCCGACGTGGGTTTTCCCGTTCGACCGACCGGAACCCCCGGGTCCGGGCGACAACCAGGCCCTGGTCGTCAACACGACCGATGGCGCGGTCCTCTACCAGGTGTCCTTCGCCCTGGTGTGGGAGACCGACGGCGTGGTGGACAACACGAACGAGGCATACGCGCTGGCCTCGTGCCAGGGCTGCACGACGGTGGCGGTCGCTTTCCAGGTGGTCCTCGTGGTGGGCGAGGCGAACGTGGTGGTGCCGCAGAACGTCGCCGTCGCCGTCAACCACTCGTGTGTCGAGTGCGTGACCTACGCGCTGGCCTCACAACTGGTCGTCAGCCTTCCCGAAGATCTGAGCCCCGAGGCGAAGGCGCGGCTCGAAGCGCTGTGGGCCGAGCTGTCCCAACTGGCCGAGGACGTGCAGAGCATGACCGCGCAACAGATCCAGCAGGCCCTGGAGAACGCCAGGTCCCGCATCCTCGACGTGCTCCGGCAGGAAGGCGTCCCCCTGCCCGGCACCGCGCCGACCACCACACCACCGCCCAGCACCACGTCGACCGGAAGTCACCGCCCGAGCACCTCGTCCGACGCACCCACGACGACCACGACGACCACGCCACCGAGCACCACCGTGACGACCACACCGTCGTCGTCCGCGGAGCCGACGACCACGGTCACGTCACCCCCCAGCGCAGTCCCCTCCACCTGAGCCCGGTCGCCCTCGGAGCCGACGGCGAGCCGGAACCGCTCGCCGTCGGCTCGTCGGGCCGGGATCCGGAGGCGAATCCGGGGGGGATGGTGAAGGACTCCGCGGCGGTCCGCTCCGTCGCCGGTCAGGAGCCGGGGGTGCGCGCGTCGAGGATTCCGTCCAGCATGGTGTCGACGATCCACGCGCTCCGATCTTCATGACTGCCTCGGACGAAGATCGACGATCCGAGTCGCGCGAGCGTGGGGTGCCGTGCCGGATCAGCCGACTCGAGCGTGCTCACGAGGTCGCTGAGTTCCTGCTCGCCGTTCTCCCGCCGGCCGTCCCACTCCGCCGCGGCGGCGGTGGCCTGCTGGAGCAGCAGGTCGGTCGCCCGGGCGGCCGCTTCGGGCTGGACGCCCGCCGTCGTCAACAGGCGCATCAGCAGTTCGATCAGGTCGAGGTAGTGCGGTCCGTCGGGCCACACGAACAACGCGGACCGCGCGATGCCCGCGTGACCCGCCAGCATCGCCGAGTAGTCCGAGAGCACGCGGTGCAGCCGCCCGCGCCACGGCTCGGCCCCGTCCCAGGACAGGTCCAGCGACGCGATCAGCCGGTCGATCAACAGCGAATTCAGTTCGGTGGCGTTGCGCACGTACACGTAGAGCGACGCCGGGCCGGTGTCCAGCGCCGCCGCGACCCTGCGCATCGTCACGGCTTGAGCGCCGTCTGAGGCGAGGATCGCCATCGCGGCATCCACGATGCCGTCACGCGTCAACGCGGGCTTCGCCGGCCGCTCGCGGCGGCTGACCGGCATCTCTCTGACCATGTGACCAGCGTAGCAATGGCCGAACTGGATCGTGACGAACATGTTCGTTACGATCGCGTTCGACACGCTGCTTCGATCGAGGACGCATCCTGATGACCACCTCCACAGCCCCGCCGCCCGCCAGGGCTGCGAAACGAACGATGGCGATGACGCTCGTCGTCGTCCTGCTCGCCGATGCCATGGACCTGATCGACGCGACCATCGCGAACGTCGCGGCGCCGTCGCTGGTCGCGGACCTCGGTGCCGGACCGAGCCTGATCAAGTGGCTGGGCGCGTCCTACGCCCTGGCACTGGGCGCCCTCCTGGTCGTCGGCGGCCGCATCGGCGACCGCTTCGGGCAGCGCCGGACGTTCCTGATCGGCCTTTCCGGGTTCGTCCTGGCTTCGGCGTTGGCCGGTCTCGCCATCGGCCCGGGCATGCTCATCGGCGCACGGGTCGCTCAGGGGACGTTCGGCGCGCTGCTCATCCCGCAGGGCATGGCGATCATCACCGCGACCTTCCCCAAAGACGCGCTGCGCAAGGCTTTCGGGATCTTCGCCCCGATGCTCGGCGTCTTCGCGGTGGCCGGCCCGTTGCTCGGCGGCGTCCTCATCGACGCCAACGTCTTCGGCCTGCAGTGGCGCCCCGTCTTCCTGATCAACATCGTGGTCGGTGGCGTGGCACTGGTGCTGGCCTTCCGCTTCCTGCCCGCCGTCGAAGCCGACCGCACCGCTCGGGTCGACCTGACCGCGAGCGCGCTGCTCGCCGTCTCGCTCTTCGGCTTCCTCTTCGGTCTGATCACCGGTTCCGAGGACGGCTGGGGAGCGGTCGCGATCGGCACCACCGCGGCAGGCATCGCCCTCTTCGCCGTCTTCTGCCGCGTCCAAGCCCGGAGTGACCGTCCGCTCCTGGCCCGCTCGTTGCTGCGCAACCGCGGTTTCACCTCGGGACTGGTCATGGGACTTCTGGTGTTCGCGGCGTTCAGCGGCCTGATGTACGTCATCTCGCTGTTCTTCCAGCTGGGCCTCGGTTACTCGCCGACCACCACGTCGATCAACCTCATCCCGCTCACCGCGGGCATCATGGGCGGCTCGGGGATCAGCACCGCACTGGTGCCCAGGTTCGGCCGCAAAATCGTCTTCGCGGGACTGCTCACCACCCTCGCGGGCACGGGGATCCTGTTGCTGGTCGTCAGCGCGGTCGGCGGCAACGCGACGTGGTGGCACAACGCCGCCGCGACCGCCGTCATAGGACTGGGCGCCGGGATCTGCTTCAGCACCATCTTCACCTTCGCGCTCGGAGACGTGGCAGCGCACGAAGCCGGTGCGGCCAGCGGGTCGCTCAGCGCCGTGCAGCAGGTCGCCAACGGCATCGGCTCCGCGACGGTCACCAGCGTCTTCCTCTCACTGGCGACCGGTGGCGGCACCACCGCGGCCATGACCACGACGCTCCTCGTCGTCGGTGGGGTCATCATCGCCTGCCTGGCGGTCGTGCCACTGCTGCCCCGCACCGCGGCCAACCCGGAGCACTGACCGGACTCCTGCGAGGAAACGCCATGAGCAAGCTCGTTGTCTTCGGCGCCAACGGTGCCACCGGCCGCGCCATCGTCAAAGCGGCCCTCAGTACCGGCCACAGCGTCCGCACCGTCGTCCGCGATCCGGACGCCTTCCGCTCGGCACTGCGAAAACTCACGTCCGAACTGGAGGTCGTCAAGGGCGACGTGCTCGACTACGACGACGTGCGCACCGCAATACGCGGCCAGGACGCCGTCATCTCCGCGATCGGACCGTCCGGGCACCGGGCCAACGGCCTGTACTCCCGCAGTGCCCGCCACTTCGTGACCGCGATGACCGCGGAGCACGTCGACCGGATCGTCGTGCTCTCCTCCAGCGGCGTTCGACGCGACGACCCCAACCACCCGCTGTGGTACCGCGCCATCGCACGCACCGTCATGCGCGAGCTCTACGCCGACATGCAAGCCATGGAACACGTCCTGGAACTGAGCGAACTGAAGTGGACTGCCGTCCGCCCCGCACGGATAGTCGACGAACCGCCCACCGAGGACTACAGGGTCGGCGACGCGGAGAACCCGCGGGGCGGCACCGCAATCAATCGCGACGACCTCGCCCGGTTCGTCGTGGAGGCCGCCACCGAAGAGCGGTGGTCACAGCGGCGCCCCACGCTGGCGCACTGAAGCCGTCATCGGTCCGGCACCGCGGCTCAATCCGGGAGCCTGCCACACCGGACCCCGCACCGACGACCGGCCGTCGATCCTCATCCTCGACGGCACCCTGTCACGCATCGACCGCGTCGCCGCCGACCGGCCGTGCTGCTCCGGGAAGCACAAGGGACACGGCATGAACGTTCAGGTCCTCGCCGATCCGACCGGGCGCCTGCTGTGGACCTCGCCCGCACTCCCCGGCTCGGCCCACGACCTGACCGCGGCCCGCACCCGCGGCATCGTCGACGCCCTCGCCACAGCGAGCATTCCATTACAACAGTCGTGACGCCACGCCGCACGATCGCGCCCCGGTGGCGCGCGACCACAGCGGTCCAGTGCGGAGTTCCGGCGCTCTTCGGACCCTGCGGCACGGAGTCGAGCGACCGGCTGACCGGATCTCAACCGATCGGTTGATGTCCTCCGCCGTCGCGCCTGACACCGTTGCGGACATGTGGCGATCACTGGGGGTACTGCTCGTCGTGCTGGGACTCGTGGCGGGGGCGGCACCGGCCGCCGCGGCGGCGGGAAACGTGGTGCGGACCGAATCCGGTCTGGTGCGCGGCTCCACCACCGGCGGCCTCCGCGTCCACCAGGGAATCCCGTTCGCCGCGCCGCCGGTCGGTGAGCTGCGCTGGCACGCACCCGTGGCACCGCGGCCGTGGCGCGGGGTGCGGGACGCGACGCGGCCGGGCAACCGGTGCCCGCAGGCCGCGCTGCCCGGCAGGCCGGCGAGTGACGCCGAGGACTGCCTGTACCTCAACGTGACCGCGAGGAAGCAGGCGCGGAAGTCCCCGGTGCTCGTGTGGGTCCACGGCGGCGGACTGCTCTCCGGCGCGGGCAGCGACTTCGACCCGGCCCGGCTCGCCGCGCGAGGTGACCTCGTCGTGGTGACCGTGAACTACCGGCTGGGCAACCTCGGCTTCATGAGCTTCCCCGGGCTCGCCGACGGTGGCGCGTTCGGCATCGAGGACCAGCAGGCCGCTCTGCGGTGGGTCGAGCGCAACATCGCCGCGTTCGGTGGCGACCCGCGCAACGTGACCGTCGCCGGCGAGTCGGGTGGCGCGCACTCGGTGTGCGCGTTGCTCGCGTCGCCCCGCTCGGCCGGGTTGTTCCAGCGCGCCATCGGGCAGAGCACGCCGTGCGTGTCGGACGCGTTCGCGGGCGCGGGATTCCGGCCCTTGCTCGACCTGCCCTACTTCGTGCCGCACGAGTGGCAGCAGGGCCACGGGCAGAACGTCGCGGCCCGGTTCGGGTGCACGACGCTGGCGTGCCTGCGGGACGTGCCGGTGGCGGACCTGCTCACCGCGCCCGTGTTCCCCCTGCCCGCGTACGGCAACGCGGTGCTGCCGGAGGACCCGGTCGTCGCCGTGCCCGCCGGGCGGTTCCAGCACGTGCCGTTCCTGGCCGGCGTCACCCGCGACGAGGGCACGCTGTTCGCGCCGTCGATGTTCCCGGGCCTGACCGAGGAGGGCTACCGGCAGGCGCTGTCCGCCCACTTCGGGCCGAAGGCGGACGCCGTGGCCGCGCGGTACCCGGTCGCCGAGCACGGGACACCGCTGCAGGCCATCGCCGCGCTCATGAGCGACCTGGACTGGGCGTGGGCCCAGCACGCCGCCGACCGGGCGTTCGCGGCCGAGGTGCCGGTGTACGCGTACGAGTTCCTCGACCGGACCGCCCCCGCGATCGTCGAGTTCCCCGCCGGGGTGGAGCCGCTCGCGTCGCACGCCGCCGAACTGAAGTTCCTGTTCGACTTCCCGTACGACGACCGGCCGCTGACCTCCGCGCAACGCGCGCTCGGCGACCGGATGATCGACTACTGGGCCCGTTTCGCGACGACCGGCGACCCCAACCGGCCGGGCCTCCCGCGGTGGCACCCGGTGGACCCGGCCGCGACCACACCGTTCGTGCAGGGCCTCGACGTCGACCGGATCGGGCCGGTCGACCGTGCCGCCCTGCACAACTTCGAGTTCTGGGACGCGCTGGCGGCACAGCGGTAGGGGCGGTCACGGCGGTTCCGGTGGTTCCGGTGGTTCGGGTGTTTCTCCACCGGCAGCGGTTCCAGCAGGTCGCCGTGCGCCCCCGACGCGGGACGGCCCGGTCTTCGCCGCGGACGTCAGGTGGTGGCGGGTGGGTGCGTCGGTGTGGCGTGCACCCGGTCCGGGAGGCCGGGGATGACGTCGACCCGTCTGGTCGGGCAACCACTGGACGACCCGGACGGGCCCGCCACGCCCGGTCACCCCCGCCGAGTGGATGGAGCGGTATCCGGATTCCGCCCGGAGGGCAGCTCCTGCCCCCTGCCGGCTCCTCCGCCACGCCGAGAACCCGTGCAGGTTGACAACACCTGGCTGCCCACTTCGACTGCTCCGACGTCGAGATCCACCCGAATTCCGGGCCGACAGCCGCGGCGGTGGCCGCCTCGACGCCGTCATCACGGGCGCCGGACGCATCGGCGATATCGGCACCGAGCAATGCCCGGATCGATGGGACGTGGGCGCGCGGACCGGGCATCAAACCCGCGCGCCCACGGGCTCAGAAGTCGAACTGGTCGATGTTGGCCTGGTCGAACACCGTGGGAGGGCCGAGCACGATGACGCCGTTGGCGCCGATCGTGTACTCGCCGAGCTTGCCCGCCTTGAACTTCTCGCCCTGGGCACCGGTGATCTGACCGGACGCGAGGGCGGCACCGGCGTAGGCGGCGAGGTAACCGAGGTCGGCGGGGTTCCACAGGGCGAACGCCTTGACCGTGCCGTCCTTGACGAACTCGCGCATCTGGTTGGGCGTGCCGAGGCCGGTCAGCGCGACCTTGCCCTTGTACTCCGAGCCGGACAGGTAGCGCGCCGCCGCCGCGACACCGACCGTGGTGGGCGAGACGATGCCCTTCAGGTCGGGGTAGGAGCGCAGCAGGCCCTGGGTCTCCTGGAACGACTTCTGGTCCTCGTCGTTGCCGTAGGCGACCGTGACGATCTCGATCTTGCTGTACTCGGGCTTCTGCAACTGCTTGCGCATCAGCTCGATCCACGCGTTCTGGTTGGTCGCATTGGGCGTCGCCGACAGAACCGCGATCTTGCCCTCGCCACCGATCTGCTCGGAGATCAGCTTGACCTGGTTCTCCGCGATGCCCTCGGCGGTCACCTGGTTGATGAACACGTCGCGGCACTCGGGCTTGGTGTCGGAGTCGAAGGTGACGACCTTCGCGCCGGCCTGCCGGGCGCTGTTGAGCGCGCCGCAGATCGCGTTGGGGTCGTTCGCGGAGGTCGCGATGACGTCGGTCTGCTGCTGCGACAGGGTGTTGATGTAGCTGACCTGGGACGAGGCGCTGGCCTCGGAGGGGCCGACCTCCTTGTACTCGCCCTTGAACTCCTCGACCGCGCTCTTGCCGCCCCCGTCGGCCACGGTGAAGTACGGGTTGTTGACCTGCTTGGGCAGGAACGCCACGTCGAGTCCTTCGACCAGCGGCGCGTCCGGGTTGGCCTGGCCGGTCGCCTGGTTGCCCGTGGGGCTGGCGTTGTCCCCGGAACCGCGGGTGGTGCCGCCGCAGGCGGAGACGGCCAGCACGGCCGTCACGGTGGCGGTGATCAAGCCGAGGCGCAGCGGGCGCTTGAGCTGGGACATCGGTGTTCCTTTCACGGCGGAATTCGCGATCAGGGGATTCGGGGGGAGGTCAAGCGGGTTGCCGGGATCTGCGTCGCAGGCGTGTCCGGCTCATCGCGACCACGTTGGGCACGACGACCGAGGCGATGAGCAGTCCGCCGGTCACGATGTTGAGCGTGTCGGCGGCGACGTCGGCGAGTTGGAGGGCGTTGCGGACGGAGCCGAGCAGCAGCACGCCGAGCAGGACGCCCAGCAGCGTGCCGCGACCGCCGAAGATGGAGACACCACCGAGCAGGACCGCGGCGACGACGGCCAACTCCAGTCCCGCGGCGTTGTCGGCCCGTGCGCTGGCGAACCGCAGCGTCCAGTACACGCCGGCCAGGCCGGACACCGCGCCG
>NZ_JBHWIE010000187.1:0-14493 GCF_042732085.1 Actinosynnema sp. NPDC059797 | reverse complement strand
GGCTGCCGCGCCCTCCCCCCGCCCCCCCCCGGCCCTCCGGCGCGAGACCGCCCCCACCAGCGGGGTCACCGCACGCGGATCGGGCTCCGGTTTCGCCGCCCGTTGCGATAGTGAACGCTAACAAGGACTTCGGCGACCAGGGCTCCACACCTGTGGTGAGCAGTACCTGTTACCTGTTATCGCTAACATTCGCTCCGATCGGAGTCTTGCCCTCGTGCTGACAGCGGAGTTACGGTTCGCACCGCTCCTCGGCGCCCGGAACCCGGCCGGACACCGGAGGTCGACCGACCCCTGCGACACCTCTCGCGTCACGCCCCGACGTTCCCCTGGAGCCGGCCATGCTTCGTCGAACGCGCACCTGCGCGGTGCTGTCCTCCCTGGTCGCCGCGTCGATCGCGGTACCGCCGGCGGCCTCCGCCGAAGTGCTGCCGGCCGGCGCGCGGTCGCTGGAGTCGGTGAACTTCCCGGGCCGGTTCGCCCGGCACGCCGACTACCTCGGCCGGCTCGACCCGGTGACGTCCGGCAGCACCGCCCAGGTGAAGTCCGACGCCACGTTCACCGTGGTCAACGGGCTGGCCTCGCCGTCGTGCCACTCGTTCCAGGCCCGCAACGGCCAGTTCCTGCGGCACCGCGACTGGCGCGTGCGGCTGGAGGCCAACACCGGTGACGCGACGTTCCGCGCGGACGCCACGTTCTGCGCCGCCCCCGGGTTGGTGTCCGGCTCGGTGTCGCTGGTCCCGTTCGGCCACCCGGACCGGCGGTTGCGGCACCGCGACCACGAGCTGTGGGTGGACGTCGCGCAGGGCACGGCGACCTTCCGCGCCGACAGCTCGTTCCGGCTCACCGCGCCGTGGACGCCGAAGACCACCAAGGGGCCGGTGATCCCGGGGTTGTTCGCGGACCCGCACATCACGAACTTCAACGGCCGCTACTACCTCTACCCCACCACGGACGGTTACGCGGGCTGGAGCGGTACCTACTACAAGGCGTTCTCCTCCACCGACCTGGTGAACTGGACCGACCACGGCGTGATCCTCGACCACGGACCGGACGTCTCCTGGGCGGACAACTCGGCCTGGGCGCCCGCCGTGGTCGCCAAGAACGGCCGCTACCACCTGTACTTCAGCGGCGGCGCGGCCTCCGGCGACACGGCCAAGCAGCTGGGCGTCGCGGTGTCGGACTCCCCCACCGGCCCGTTCCGCGACGCCCTCGGCAAGCCGCTGATCCGCGCGGGCGCCTACTCCGGGCAGGCCATCGACCCGATGGTGTTCACCGACGACGACGGCCGGTCCTACCTCTACTGGGGCAACGGCACGGCCTACGTCGTCCCGCTCAACGCCGACATGACCTCCTTCGACCCCGCCCAGGTCCGCGACATCACCCCCGCCGGCTACCGCGAGGCATCGTTCGTGTTCAAGCGCAACGGCACCTACTACTTCACGTGGTCGGAGAACGACACCCGCGACGAGGACTACCGGGTCGCCTACGCCACCGGCCCGTCACCGCTGGGCCCGTGGACCAAGCGCGGCGTCGTGCTCCAGAAGCGCCTGGACCTGGGCATCAAGGGACCCGGCCACCACTCCGTGGTCAAGGCCCCCAACAGCGACACCTGGCACGTCGCCTACCACCGCTTCGCCGTGCCCGCCGGCAACGGGACCAACCGCGAGGTCACCGTCGACCGCATGACCTTCGACGCGAACGGCCTCGTCAACCCAATCGTCCCCACCCCGTGATCAAAGGAGATCACCCGTGTCACGAGCACTGAACAGGCTCGGCGCGCTGATCGCCGCCGTGGCCCTGCTGTTCACGTCCTGGTCGGCGACGACCGACCGGCGGGCCGAGGCGCTGGAGCCGTTCACCGGCTACCTGATGGCGCACTTCACCGGCGAGCACGCCACCGGCGAGCAGCTCTACTTCGCGCACAGCCGCGACGGCCTGCGCTGGACCGACCTGCACAACGGCGCGCCCGTGCTGCTGTCCACCGTCGGCACGCGCGGCGTGCGCGACCCCGCGCTGGTCCGCTCCCCCGCCGGCGACCGCTACTGGATCATCGCCACCGACCTGCGCATCGCCAACGGCACCTCGTGGAACGACGCCGCCAACAACGGCAGCAAGTCCCTGGTCGTCTGGGAGTCCACCGACCTGGTGAACTGGTCGGCCCCCCGGCTGCTGAACGTGGCCGGCGGCATCTCCGGCGCGGGCAACGCGTGGGCGCCGGAGGCGATCTACGACCCGTCCTCCGGCGACTACGTCGTCTACTGGGCCACGAACGCGACGGTGAACGGCGTCAAGAAGCACCGGATCTACTACACCCGCACCAGGGACTTCCGCTCGGTGTCGGCGCCGGTGCTCTACATCGACCGGGGCGCGGGCCAGGGCATCATCGACACCCAGATCGTCGAGTCGCCCACCGGCACGGGCGGCTACCGCTACTACCGCGCCTCCGCCGACGGCCACATCACCGTCGAGGGCAGCAACTCGATCCTCGGCTCCTGGACCACCATCGGCAACCTCTCCCACATGGGCATCTCCAACGGCACCGGCGGCGGCAACGTCGTCGAGGGCCCCATGTGGATGCAGTTCAACGGGCGCACCGAATGGGCGCTGTGGCTCGACCAGTACGCCACCGGCCGCGGGTACATGCCCATCACCTCCACCAACCTCGGCAGCACCCGCAACTTCCAGACCGTCACCGGCTACGACCTGGGCGGCACCCGCAAGCGCCACGGCTCCATCCTCAACCTCACCGCCGCCGAGGAGGGCCGCGTCCTGGCCAAGTGGGGCGCCACCGCCCCGGTCCGCCGCATCCAGTCCTACAACTTCCAGGACCGCTACGTCCGGCACAGCAACTACGACGTGCGCATCGACCCGAACGTCAGCCCGGCCCAGGACGCCCAGTTCCGCGTCGTGCCCGGCCTGGCCGGGACCGGCACGGTGTCGTTCCAGTCGGTCAACCACCCGGGGTACTACCTGCGGCACTACGCCTACGACTTCGTCCTGGCGGCCGACGACGGCACCGCGGCGTTCAAGGCCGACGCCACCTTCCGGCAGGTGGCCGGGCTCGCCTCGTCGTCGTGGTCGTCGTTCCAGTCCTACAACTTCCCCGACCGCTACCTCCGCCACTACGACTACCAGCTCCGGCTGGACCCGATCACCGACGCCACCGGGCGCGCCGACGCGACCTTCCGGCTGACGAGCTGACCACCCGCCCGTGGGTCACGCGCGTGGGCGCCACGTCTCGAACCAGGTCCGGGCGGCGTGCAACGGCACCGGGACCGGGGCGATGCCGGGGTGCCACGCGCGCTCCCACTCCGGGGAGACCCAGCCCGACCACGACCGCAGCGACTCCCCGCACTCCTCCAGCGGCACGGCGCCCTCGCCGGGCGGCACGGGGGTGAGGTCGCCGTCGGCCACGTCCTTGACCTGGAAGTAGCCGAGGTGCTCCCCGAGCACCCGCCTGGTCCGGGAGGGTCGCTCCCCCGCCCGCCACGGGTGGACCGCGTCCCACGGCACGGCGACCAACCCGGGCTCGGCGAACGGCTCGACCAGGCGCGACGCTGCCTCACCCGTCGGATGGGAGTCGTGGGTCCCCACCAGCAGCCGGACACCGCTGTCGCGCAGGTCGGGCAGGTCGTCCGCAAGTTCATCAGCGCCGAGAACGGCGCCAACAGCGCCGACGTGGTCGCCATCTTCGCCAAGGCGAGCCGCCCCGAGGTCGCGATCACCCGGGTCCGGCACAAGGGCGGGGTCAAGGGCAGCCAGGCCGACGAATTCGTCGAGATCGTCAACCGGGGCCGTGCGGCGGCGCTCCCCGACCGCCTGTCCGGCGTTCTCCGGGAGCACCGCCGCACGGCGTGCCGGAACGCGCCGCACGAGCCCGGAGGTCCCTCAGGCGAACAGCGGGTCGCCGTGCCCGACGCACAGCACCCGCGGCCGCAGGTCGTGCAGGCGTCGCACCGACTCCAGCAGCAGCGGGCGGTCCAGGTTGAACACGCCCGGGATCGCCCGCCCCTCCCAGGTGGCGATGGTGTCCCCGGTGAACAGCACCCCGTGCGCGGGCAGGTGGACCGCGATGCTGCCCGGGGTGTGACCGGGGATCGACAGCACCCGCGCGCCGCCGCCGAAGTCCAGCTCGTCGCCCTCGCCCACCTCGACGTCCACGGGGCACCGCGGCGCCACCGGCACCCCCGGGGTGACCCGGTCGTACAGCTCCCGCTCCTCCGGCGGGACCACCGGCGGCGGCGCGGGCGCCTCACCCCGGATCACCGGCGCCTCCAGGGCGCCGGCCACCACGGGGGCGCCGGTGAGCGAGCGCAGCTCGGCCGCGGACCCGATGTGGTCGTCGTGGAAGTGCGACAGGACGATGCGCCGCACCGGGCCGAGGGCCGCGATCCGCTCCGCGTAGCCGGTGATGCCGGTGTCGAGGACCGTCAGCCCCGACGCCTCCTCCCAGACGTACGCCTGCCCGACCGGGAAGCGCAGCATCCGCAGGCCCGGCACCACGTCGATGATCTCCATGAGGCCACGCTAGTGATCTCCGGGGTCGGGGGGCGAGCACATTGGGCCGGCCGTCGCCCACGCCTACCGCGCCGGTGATGTCGGCAGACTGGTCACATGACAGGTCTGACCGCCGAGCTCGTAGTTGACGGTCGCGCACCGCGGACCCCGGCCCTCGCCCCGAACGGGCACCTGCTCTGCTACGTCCTCGCTCCCCTCAGCCGGACCGGTGACCACCTCGACACCGAACTCCGGCTCGTCGACACCGACGGCGCCGCCACGCCGCGCCGGGTGACCGCCGACACCGCGACGGAGTCCCAGCCACGCTGGTCCGCGGACTCGGGCACGCTGTTCTTCCTGTCCGACCGAGCCGACCGCGGCACCTCGCAGGTGCACCGGCTCACCCTCGCCGACGGCGCGGTGGCGGCGGTGACCAACCGGCGCACCGGCGTCATCGACCACCTGCCGCTCGCCGACCCCGACCTGGTCGCCCTGCTCGCCCTGGACGAACCCACCGAACAGGAGCTGCGCCGCGCCCGGGACCGCGACGACGCCATCGTCGTCGGCGAGCGCGAACCACGTGCCCGGTTGCGCCTGCTCGACCTGCGCACCGGCCGGGTCACCACCCCGGACATGTTCGGCGACCGGCACGTGGTGGAACTGCGGCAACGACCCGACGGCGGCCCGCTCGCCGTGCTCACCCAGGACTGCGCCGACAAGGACCACGGCCCCCGCACCTGCCGACTGCACCTGTTCGACACCACGACCGGGGCCGCGGTGGACCTCGGGGCGGTGGGGGCGGACGCGCACTCCCTGGCCTGGTGGCCGGGCGAGGACGGCTGGCACCTCGGTCACCTCGCCCTCACCCCACCGGTCCTGCAAGCCGGCACCGCCGTGTTCGACCTGGCCGTGGGCAGTCGCGTCCAGCGCAACCGCACCGCCGACCTGCCGATGTGCCCCACCGAGCTGCACCAGACCGACACCGCTCCCCTGGTGGTGTTCGCCGACGGCCTGGACACGACCCTCGCCCGGCTGGACCCCACCGGCCTCACGACCTTGTCGCAGCACCCCGGACGCCTCGAAGACCTCACCACCACACCCGGCGGCACGACGATCGCGGCCCTGACCGGCACCCGCTACCAGCCCGCGAACGTCCACGTCGGGCCGCCGACCGGACCGCTGCGGAAGGTCACCGACACGCGCCCCGAACTGGACGGCATCGCCCTCGGGACCCAACGACCGCTGGCCTACCGCGCCGCCGACGGCCTCGACCTGGACGGCCTGCTCGTGCTGCCGGTCGGGAGAACCGCGTCGGACGGCCCGTTCTCCCTGGTCACGATCGTGCACGGAGGCCCGTACGACCGCTACGCCGACAGCCTCCAGCTGTTCTGGTTCCCCAGCGCGCAGTGGCTGGCCACCGCCGGACACGCGGTGTTCCTGCCCAACCCGCGCGGCGGCCAGGGCCACGGCCACCGGTTCGCCCTCAGCGTGGCCGGCAGGGTCGGGCAGGAGGAGTGGACCGACATCCTGACCGGCATCGACCTGCTCGTCGCCGAGGGCATCGCCGACCCCGACCGGCTGGGCATCGCCGGCGGGAGCCACGGCGGGTTCATGGCCGCCTGGGCCGTCGGGCAGACCGACCGGTTCCGCGCCGCGCTGGTCCTCGCCGGCATCACCGACTGGGGCATGCTCGCCGCGACCGGGGAGAACGGCCAGTTCGAGGCGGCACTCGGCGGCAGCACCGGGTGGTCCGGCATCGGCCCGCACCCGCACGACGCGGTCAGCCCGATCTCCTTCGCCGGCCGCGTTCGCACCCCGGTCCTCATCCTGCACGGCGCCGAGGACACCAACGTGCCGCTCGGTCAGGCCGTGTACTTCCACCGGGCGCTGCGCCACTTCGGCGTCGAGCACGAGTTCGTGATCTACCCCAGAGAGGGACACTCGATCCGGGAACGCCACCACCAGCTCGACTTGCTGCACCGGACCCGTGCGTGGTTCGACCGCCGGCTTCGGCCCTGACCGAGGGCGCACCACCCGGACGGCTCGACGTGGTGGGTTCACCACGTGGGAACCGGCCCGCCGATCACCCTCCACGCGCTGCGCCCGACTGCTTCAGCCGGTGGTGTTCGCCGTGCCGTACCTGGCTTCCATCATCAGCACGGCCTCGTCCACGACGTGTGCCGTCGACGCGTCGTCCGGGGACCAGTCGATGAGCAGCATCCGGGGCCAGAACGCGTAGTTGGAGATCATCCCGAGGAACTGGGTCGCCGCCAGTTCCGGGTCGTCCACCCTGGCCGTTCCCAGGGCGTTCTCGGCGTCGAGGTAGCGGCGCACCGAGTCGAAGTAGGGCATCTTGCCGCGCTCGAAGTGGGCCTCGCCCAACTCGGGGAAGCGCGGCAGTTCGGCGATGACGATGCGGAACAGGGCCGCCATGCCGGGCCGGGAGAGGAGGGTGGCGTACCGGCGGCCGATCGCCGTCAGACCCGCCCGCAGGTCGCCCGTCGGCGGGCGGAAGTCGTCGTCCTCGACCGCCCAGGCCCGCGTCACGATCGCGTCGAACAGCGCAGCCTTGGTCGGGAACTGCTTGAACAGGGTCGCCTTCGACACCCCGGCCGCCTCGGCGACCCTGGCCAGCGAGGTGCCGGCGTACCCGGCGTCGAGGAACAGCCGGGTGGCGGCCTCGACGATGGCCGCCCGCTTCTGCTCGGCGACGCGCCGGTGGTAGGGCGAGGGCTCCGTCGTCACGGGCACCACCCTACCCGAGGCGAGTCACTTGACTCACCACCTGGCACGTCCGTAGCCTCGGCGAGGTGAGTCACTCGACTCACCATTGTTCCGCGGGAAGGACCACGTCATGGGACGCTTCGACGAGCAGACCGTTCTCGTCACCGGTGGCACCGGCGGGCAGGGCGCCAACCACGTTCGGGCCTACCACGAGGAAGGGGCGAACGTCGTCATCGCCGCGCTCTCCGAGGGGCGCGGTGAGGAACTCGCCGCCGAACTCGGCGAGCGCGCGCTGTTCGTCCGCCTGGACGTCACCGACGAGGACGCCTGGATGGCGGCGGTCACCGAGGCCGAACGCCGGTTCGGCCCGATCGCGGTCCTGGTCAACAACGCCGGCGTCCAGAACCCCGCGATCCCGATCGAGGCCCTCGAACGAGGGGTCTGGGACCGCACGCTCGAGGTCAACCTCACCGGCACGTTCCTCGGCATCAAGACCGCAACCCCGTCACTGCGCCGCAACGGCGGCGGGGCGATCGTCAACATCGCCTCCACCATGGCCCACGCCGGCACCCCGCTCTACGCGCCCTACGTCGCCGCCAAGTGGGCGTTGCGCGGGCTCACCAGGACCGCCGCGCTGGAACTGGGCCGAGACGGCATCCGGGTCAACTCCGTCCACCCCGGCGTCATCTCCACCCCGATGATCGACGAACCGATCGCCGGCCGGCCGCCCATCGCCGACTTCTACTCACCCGAGCCGTACGCCATCCCCCGACTGGGCACCCCGGCCGACATCACCGCACTCGTCCTCCACCTCACCTCGACCGACGCCTCGTTCATCACGGGCTCGGAATTCGTCGCGGACGGCGGACTCCTGCTCGGCCCCGCGCTCCAACCCGACGCGACGGCGGCGTGACCGGAGCAACCGGCGGTGTGGCGACCGCGCGCTGCGCCGGGGACGTCCCAGCGCTGGGCGTCGTGCTCGACGGGGTCGTCCGCGGCGTGCGGGTCCTCGATGGCGGTGTCGGCGACGCGGTCCCTCAGGCGGTGCCCAGCCGCGCCTCGACGCGTTCGGCGACGGCGAGCAGGTGCGGCTCGCGCAGGTGGTGGGCGCGTGCGTTGGGCGAGTCGGGGCCGTGGCGCTCCAGCACGCCGGCCAGGCGATCCCGGACCGACACGCGGCGACCGAGGTCGTCGACCGTCTGATCGGCGTAGGTCAGGGCGTCCGCGACCGGGCCGGCCTCTCGCGGGTAGGCGTCGAGCAACCCGCCCAGGCCCAGGACGTCGGCGACGAAGCCGGCGCCGGAGTGGTGCGCCACCAGAGCCGCGATCCGGCGGGGCCAGCCGGTGCGGTCCAGGCGACGCGCGCCGTCGAGCGGGTGGAACCCGGTGTCGACCACAGGCGGGGCGTAGCCGATGTCGTGCAGCCACGCGGCGGCGACCAACAGGTCCCGGTCGACCTCCGCCACCGTCACGGCCAGCTCGACCGCGCGCTCGGCCACCGCGGCCGTGTGCCGCCACCGGTTCCCCGACGAGCCGAGCAGCTCCGCCGCCAGGTCGCGCGCACGCGCGCGGCCGTACCGCGCACCACCCCTCGTGACCACGGCATCGGGTTCCCCGAGCACCGAACGGGAGGTGAACGTGTCACCAACGGGCGACGGCGGGGTGGCGGACCGGTGGTTGCGCCGGTGCGTTCACAGCCGACGGCGACCTCGGCCCCGCAGTCGAGCCCGGAGCACGGCACCCCGGATCCCGGTGCTCAGGCGCCGCTCCCGTCGGGCTCGCACGCGGCCTTGCCGGGCGGCGTGGCGCCCACGGCCGGACGACGGACCGTGGACGTGCTCCTCGCCCTCGAACACCCGCCACCGGTCGCGTTCGGGCAGTGGCACGTGGATGCGTTCGCGGATGGGCGCATTCGGCGTGCGGGCGCAGGGCAGGCCGAGGTCGTCGACGACCCGGAGCGCTTCGCGGTCGATGCCGGGGCGGGCGGGCAGGGCGGTGCGGCGGAGGTCGCTCATGTTCCGGTGGACTCCAGTGCTCGTGCAGGAGGCGTGGTGCGGTGCGTCGCCTCGGGACCAGTGGGGTGCGGCCCGCACCGATCACGCGGCGCGGGCGTCGAGCGGCACGGCGAAGGGCGGTGGGGAGTGACTCGAACCCACCGTCGACCTCTCCGAGCGCCACTGGTCACTGCTGCACGTCGGCCATGATGTTCAGCCCGTCGACCGCCGGTCAACGGATTTTCGGGGAGCTCCCGGCTCGACCCGGCCGGGCGGACAGCCCTCGGCCGTGCCGCCTGCGCGCCCAGAAGCTGGACAGCGCGGCCGACGCCGTCACCGGGCGAGGCGGCGCCGTCCGGGGTCAGGGGGCGGGTGCGGGTTCGGCCGGGAGTTGCCGGACGGAGCGCACGACGAGCGCCAGCGGTGCGCTCAGCACGGCGATCGCCGCGCCGGCGAGGAGCACGGCGTCCGTGCCGATGAGTTCGGCCGCCGGTCCGGCCAGGGCCATGCCCAGCGGCGCGGCGGCCAAGCCGACGACGGTGGAGAAGCCGGTGGCCCTGGCGACGAGGTCGGCGGGCACGTGGACCTGTCGCGCGGTCTCGGTGAGCACGGCGTAGAGGCCGGCCTGCACCCCGGCGGGGACGGCCGCCGCGGCGAGGATCGGGACCGGCGCGCCGGCGGCGAGCAGGGCCAGCAGCGGGGCCAGGGCGACCGGGATGGTGACGGCCACCAGGAGGGGGCGCCTCGGTCGCCAGCGCAGGGCCAGGGCGCTGCCCAGCAGTGCGCCGACGGCGTAGCCGTTGGCGATGAACCCCCAGGCCAGGGCGCCGCCCAACTGCTGGTCGGCGATGACGGGCGCGAGGACCAGGAACGGGGAGATGCAGGCGCCGTTGATGACGGCGACCTGGATCGTGGTGGCCTGCAACCAGGGGCGCGCGCGGAAGTCGCGCCACCCGTGTCGCGCCGCGTCGAGCAGTGCGGGTCGTGGCGGCACCTGCCTGTCCGGGACTTCCAGCGCGACGAGCGCGGCGGCGCTGATCGCGAACGTGGCCGCGTCCACGGCGAAGGACACGCCCGCTCCGACCGTCTCCACCAGCACCGCGGACACCACCGGGGCGATGAGCGTCGCGGCGTTCTGGGCGGCGTTGACCAGGGCGTTGGCCTGTCGGCGCTGCTCCCGGGGCACCACGTCGGCGACCAGGCCCGCCGCGGCGGGGGCGAAGAAGGCGTTCGCCGCGCCCGCCACCGCTTGCAACGCGGCCAGGTGCCACAGCGTCCCGACGCCGGTGATCAGCAGCGCGGCCGTCAGGCCCTGGGAGACGCAGCGGACGACGTCGGCGGCGAGCATGACCGCCCGACGCGACACCAGGTCGCCCACCACCCCGCCGACGAGCGTGAACACCACCACCGGCAACCGGCCGACGAGCAGAACCAGCCCTACCTCGGTCAGCGACGCACCGAGCCGCAACGAGCCGAACACCAGCGCCGTGCCGATCAGGGCGTCACCGAAGTGGGAGGAGGTCCGGGCGATGAAGTACCAGCGGAACGTCGGGTCGCGCAGCGGCGCGGGCACAAGCCGGGGCATGGGACCGCACGTTGCCGGCACCCACCGACAACCCGCGGAGCCGAGAGGCGGCGGACGTACCCGCTCGGCGTCCCGGCACGCCGCGCTCAAGCACGGAGCGCGCGGCGGCTCATGCGCTCGAACCGGTACCCGGGTCGACTCGGTGCAGGAAGTCGGGGCGCAGGGCCGCCAGGGCGTCGGACACCGTCGGGTGAACGGCCAGCACCCCGGTCGCCCCGGTGACGGTCAGTGGCCGCAGCACGATGCGCTGGGCGGCGACGACCGCCACGTCCACCCCGTTGGCGCGGGCGTGTCGGTGGATCGCGAGCAGCGCGTTGATGCCGGAGGAGGTGAAGAAGGTCAGCCCGGACAGGTCGATGATCAGGGTGGTCCCGTTGTCGACGTGGGCGGTGGCTTCCGCTTGCAGGGTGGAGGCGGGACCGGCGTCGAGGTCACCGGTCGCGGTGACCCTGGCGATGTCACCGACCAGCTCCGACTGCACGGTGAAGGGGTGCGGCATGGCGTGCGCTGCCTGTCTGTCCGAGGTTCGCGGGCTGTGGATCACCCAGGCCGACGATCGGGCAGTCTGTTCGACCCGCCACGCCCCGAGCGCAGGCGTCCGGCACGTCCGGGCGCTGCGGCTCCACTCGAGGTGAACATTAACCGACCCCGGCACTCGCACGTCGCTCCCGGACGGCGGGTTCCACACTCCGGTACGGCGCGGTTCCCGATCAGACGGCGGTGAGCGGGATGGCGTCGAGCAGCCCCAGCACGGCCAGCTTGCGCCGCACCACCGACGACGGCACCACGCGCAGACCGCGGCCCTGCCCGTCGCACCGGCTCGCCAGCAGCACCAGCGCGAGCGCGGCCTCGCTGCACAACGGGTAGGCCCTCGTCAGGTCCACCACCACCGTGTTCGCGCCGACGGCCAGCAGACGGGTGAAACCGCTGCTCAGGGGGGTCATCTTCGAGTAGGTGACCGCACCGGCCACCCGCAGCACCACCGCGTCGCCGTCGGGCTCGTCCAACTCGATCGACCAGCGGCGCACCCCGAGGACGGGACCGCCGTCGAGGGAGTCCACCACGGTGACTCCCTCCCTCGGCCACTGATCGTATCGGCCGTGCCCCGGGAGCCGTTACCCACCGCGAATCACACTTCCGGATGAACCGGCACCGGATCCGCCGTGCCACAGGACCCCGCACCCGCCGCGTGAGCAGCGCCGGGCACGGGGTGCGTGGTGGGCGGTCGGATCAGGGTGCGGACAGGGCGGTGACGTCGAGGCCGCGGGACGCGACCACGTCCGCGCGGCCGTCGGCGAGGCGGTAGCACAGGCCCACCACGGCCGCCCGGCCCGCGTCGACCCGCGCGGCGAGCACGCGGGAGCGGTCCAGCAGCAGGTCCACCGTGCGCCGGACGTGCTCGGCCAGGACCTCGTCGGCCCCCGTGTGCCCCGCGGCCCGCGCCGCCAGCACGCTGGGCGTCACCCGCTCGACCACGTCGCGGATGTACCCGGGCGGCACCGCCCCGTCCTCCAGCGCGGCCGCCGCGGCGCCGACCGCACCGCACGAGTCGTGGCCGAGGACCACGACCAGCGGGCAGTCCAGCACCTCCACCCCGTACTCGATGCTGCCGAGCACCTCCGACCCGACCACGTGACCCGCGGTGCGCACCACGAACAGGTCACCCAGACCCCGGTCGAAGATGATCTCCGCGGCCAACCGGGAGTCGGAGCAGCCGAACAGCACGGCGAAGGGGCGCTGGCCCGGGGTGATCTCGGCGCGCCGGACCGCGTCCTGGTTCGGGTGTTCCGGGGTGCCGGCGACGAAACGCCGGTTGCCGGTGAGCAGCAGCTCGAAGGCGTCGGCGGGGATCGGCGACTGGATCTCTGACATGGCTCCAGCCTAGGTCACGGCACCGGTGCCCGGCATCGGCGGACGAGGCGCGGGCTCACCGGTTGGGCGCTGCCACCGGCCGGCGGTCGTCAGGTCCGCCGGACCACGAGCGTCCCGGCCTGGTCCAGCCCGTGCAGCCCGGACAGGGAGAGGACGCGGTCGGGGGCGGAACCCGCGGTGACCAGGACGGTCAGCGGCCCTCCGGTGCGGACGGCCGCGGCGGCGTCGAGCAGCAGCGCGATGCCGGAGCTGCTGAGGTAGCGCACGCCGGTGAGGTCGACCTCGACGGCGCGGTCACCGGCTTCGCCGACCCGGGCCAGGGTGGACGCGCGCAACTCCCCCACGGTGGCGGTGTCCAGCTCGCCGACCAGCCGCACGCGGACGGTCCCACCGCCCTGGTCGGCCGGCGAGTCCTCGGTCGGCGAGACCGGCGAGGGTCGGGTCGGGGCGTCGGTTGCGGGGGCGAGGTGGAACTCGACGGTGGTGCCGTCCTCGCGGTGGTCGAAGGTGACCCGCTCGGCCAGCGCCCGGATGATCTGCACGCCGCGCCCGCGGTGACCGGGGTCGGCGGGCACCGGTCGCCACCGGCCGCGGTCGCGCACGACGACGTGCACACCGGTGGGGGTGGTGGCCAGTTCGTACTCCAGGTCGCCGGTTCCCGACCCGTAGGCGTGGTCCACGACGTTGGCCGCCGCCTCGCCCAGGGTGAGCTGCAGGTCGTCCAGCGAGTCCTCGGACAGCCCCGCGGCATTCGCCCACGCGGCGACCTCCCGGCGCATGGCGGCCAGCGAGGGCGGCCGCGCGGGCAGGGTGGTGCGCAGGGGCGCGGGCAGTCGGCGGGCGACGACGAGCGCCACGTCGTCGCTCTGGCCGTCGGCGAGCAGGGCGTCGGTGACGGCGTCGGCCAGGGCTTGCGGCGCCGCGTCCCCGACGTCGCCGACGACGGCGAGCAGGCGGGCCAGATCTTCGTCGATCGGGGTGCCGTGGCGTTCCACCAGTCCGTCGGTGTAGAGCATGACCGAGGAGCCCACGGGCAGGTCGGCGGCGTGCTCGACGTAGCGCGGGCGTCCCGGCGTGCCCAGCACCGCTCCCCCGCCGCCGGTGAGGAACCGCGCGGACCCGGCGTCGGCCACCAGGGGAGGCGGGTGCCCGGCCGTCGACCACCGCAGCGCCCCGGTCGCGGTGTCGAGGGTCAGGCAGGCGCAGGTGCTGCCGGTGGCGCCGTTGACCCGCCGGGAGAACAGGTCGAGGCGTTCCAGCGCCGCGGCCGGGGGGTGCCCGTCGAGCAGGTAACCGGCGAGCGCGGTGCGCAGCTGCCCCATCACGGCCGCCGCCGACGGGCCCTTGCCCACGACGTCGCCCACGCACAGCGCCACCGCGGTCGCGTCCAGCTCCAGCACGTCGTACCAGTCGCCGCCGATCTGCGCGTGCGTCGACGCGGGCAGGTAGCGGGCCGCGGTCGCCAACCGGTCCGGGGAGGGCAGCTCGCCGGGCAGCAGGCTGCGCTGGAGCGCTTCGGCGATCTCGTGCTCGCGGCGCAGCAGCAGTTCGCGCTCGGCCTCGGCGCGCTGTCGTTCGGTGACGTCGCGGCCGATGGCCTGCGTCCCGGTCGGGGTGGTCTGGGTGCTCAGCTCCAGGGCGATCACGGTCCCGTCGCCGCGCCGCACCTGCCACACCTCGGTGACCACGCGCCCGGCGGTCGGGTCGGCGCCCTGCCCCGGCACGCCGGCGTGCCGACCGGACACCACGACGTCGGTGACGCCCGTGCCGATCAACTCCTCGCGGGTGCCCGCACCCTGCTGGACCGCTTCCACCGTGCCC
>NZ_JBHWIE010000186.1:0-14599 GCF_042732085.1 Actinosynnema sp. NPDC059797 | reverse complement strand
TGAGGCAACCACACTCGTCAAGGGGTCCGAAGGGCGTGGACCCCTTGACAAGCGCGGTTGGGCTGCGCCCAGGCCATACGGGGAGACCACGAGCTTGGGCGGGGTGTGCGGGCGTGGTGTGCCCGCCTCGGGGTTTTAGGTGAGGGTCCACTTCTGGTTGGGGGTGCCGGAGCACATCCAGATCTGGAGGCGGGTTCCGTTGGCCGAGCTGTTGTTCTGCGCGTCCAGGCACTTGTTCGCCTGGATGTTCACGATGTCGTTGGCGCCGCTGACCGCCCAGCGCTGGGCACCGGTGCCGTTGCAGTCCCAGAGTTGGACGAGGGTGCCGTCGGCGGTGCCGCCGGAGGCCGCGTCCAGGCACTTGCCCAGGGCGCGGATCGTGTCGCCCTGGCGGGTCCACTGCTGGGCCGCGGTGCCGTTGCAGTCGTAGAGCTGGACCGCGGTGCCGTTGGCCGGGTTGGCGCCGGCCACGTCGACGCACTTGCCGCCGATGCCGGTGATGCGGTTGCCGGTGGGCTGGTTGCCGTCGAGGGTGGAGACGCGGACGTAGTCGATCACGAACTGCTGGGGGAACGTGGTGCTCGCGTCCGGGTAGCCCGGCCACTCGCCGCCGACGGCGAGGTTCAGGATGATGAAGAACGGCTTGTTGAACACCCACTGGTTGCCGTTGAGGTCGGCCGGGGTGCGGCGCTGGTAGACGGTGCCGTCCACGGACCAGGCGATGCCGGTCGGCGACCACTCGATGGCGAAGGTGTGGAAGCCGTCGGCGAAGTTCGGGCCGTTGAACGGGGCGCCGATGCCGCCCGCGCCCGAGTAGCCGGGGCCGTGGATGGTGCCGTACACCGTGTCCAGGTCGTGGCCCAGGAACTCCATGATGTCGATCTCACCGCTGTTCGGCCACGGGTTGCCCGAGTTGATGTCCTGGCCGAGCATCCAGAACGCGGGCCAGATGCCCTTGCCGCGCGGCATCTTCATCCGCGCCTCCACCTTGCCGTAGGTGGTGGTGAACTTGCCCGCGGTGTTGATGCGGGCGGAGGTGTACTGGCAGCGCCCGTACCAGCAGTTCCAGTTGCCCGGGTTCTCCTTGCGGGCGGTGATGACCAGGTTGCCCTGGCCGTCCATCGCCGCGTTGCTCGCGGAATCGGTGTACCACTGGTGCTCGCGGTTGTTGCCGTTGTTGTTGCCGGTCTCCGTGTTCCACTTCGAGCCGTCGACCCGGGTGCCGGCGGGGCCGTTGAACTCATCGGACCAGGTGACGGCCGTGGTGCCCGGGTCGGCGTTGGCAGGGGAGGGGGCTGCCACGACGTTCTGGGGCACGGCGAACGCGCTCAGGGCGAGCGCGAACGCACTCACCACCACTCGTGTCCTCATCGACACTCCTCTCACTCTGGCGGCGGCCAGGGCAGAAGTTACTGCATGACCTTTAATCAAGTCACGATGAAAGTAGGGGGCTTTACTGTCTGGTCAAGCCGGGACACCCACCGGCACGACGAGGAGGTCGACACCCGATGGCCATTCTGCGCAGCTACGTGTCCGGTCGTTGGCACACGCCCCGGAGCGGGGGCGCACCCCTGCACGACGCGGTGACCGGCGAGGAGGTCGCCCGGATCTCGTCGGACGGCGTCGACATGGCGGCGGCGCTGGACCACGGCCGGGAGGTCGGCGGGCCGGCGTTGCGCGAGCTGACGTTCCACCAGCGGGGCGCCCTGCTCAAGGCCCTGGCCTCGTACCTGATGGAGCACCGGGACGAGCTGTACGCGCTGTCCGCCCGGTCGGGGGCGACGCGGACGGATTCGCTGATCGACGTCGACGGCGGCATCGGCGTGCTGTTCGGGTACGCGGGCAAGGCCAAGCGGGAGCTGCCCAACGACCGGGTGTACGTGGACGGCGCGGTGGAGCCGCTGGGCCGGGGCGGCACGTTCGTCGGCCGGCACATCGCCACCCCGCTGCGGGGCGTTGCCGTGCAGATCAACGCCTTCAACTTCCCGGTGTGGGGTCCGCTGGAGAAGTTCGCGCCCGCGTTCATCGCCGGGGTGCCCTCGCTGGTCAAGCCCGCTTCGCAGACCGCCTACATCACCGAGAAGCTGGTCGAGCTGATGATCGGGTCCGGGTTGCTGCCGGAGGGGTCGTTGCAGTTGGTCACGGGCAGCGCCGGCGACCTGCTGGACCACCTGACCGCCCAGGACCTGGTCGGGTTCACCGGGTCGGCGTCGACCGCCCAGCTGCTGCGCACCCACCCGGCCGTGATCCGCAACAGCGTGCGGTTCAACGCGGAGGCCGACTCGCTGAACTGCTCGATCCTCGGGCCGGACGCGGTCGAGGGGACGCCCGAGTTCGACCTGTTCGTCAAGCAGCTCGTCACCGAGATGACGGTGAAGGCCGGGCAGAAGTGCACGGCCATCCGGCGCGCCCTGGTGCCCGCGGGGCTGCTCGGGGCGGTGGCCGAGGCCGCGTCCGCCCGGCTGGCGAAGGTCGTGATCGGCAACCCGGCCGACGAGGGCGTGCGGATGGGCGCCCTGGCCGGGCTGGAGCAGCGGGAGGAGGTGCGGCGGTCGCTGAAGGCGCTGCTGGAGGCCGGTGAGATCGTCCACGGGTCCCTCGACCGCGTGGACGTCGTGGGCGCGGACGCCGAGCGCGGCGCGTTCCTGTCGCCGGTGCTGCTGAAGGCCGACCCGGACCACGCCGAGCCGCACCAGGTCGAGGCGTTCGGGCCGGTGTCGACGCTGCTGCCGTACCGGGACGCGGCGCACGCGGTGGAGCTGGCGGCGCGGGGCGCGGGCAGCCTGGTCGGGTCCGTCGTTTCCCACGACGAGGACTTCGTGCGGGACGTGGTGCTGGGCGTGGCGCCCTGGCACGGTCGCCTGCTGGTGCTCGACCGCGACGACGCCAAGGAGTCCACGGGCCACGGGTCGCCGCTGCCCTCGCTGGTCCACGGCGGACCGGGGCGGGCCGGGGGCGGCGAGGAGATGGGTGGCGTGCGCGGCGTGCTGCACCACATGCAGCGCACCGCCGTGCAGGGCAGCCCGCGGGTGCTGAGCGCGGTCACCAACCAGTGGGTCGCGGGCGCGCCGCGCGTCGAGTCGGACGTGCACCCGTTCCGCAAGACGTTGCGCGAGTTGAGGATCGGCGACTCCGTGGTGGCCGGGCCGCGCGCGGTGACCATGGCGGACGTCGAGCACTTCGCCGAGTTCACCGGTGACACGTTCTACGCGCACCTCGACGAGGAGGCCGCGACGGCGAACCCGTTCTTCGGCGGCCGGGTCGCGCACGGCTACCTGGTCGTGTCGTTCGCGGCGGGCCTGTTCGTCTCGCCCGAGCCGGGGCCGGTGCTGGCCAACTACGGCCTGGAGAACCTGCGGTTCCTCACGCCGACGTTCCCGGGCGACGAGCTGACCGTGACGCTGACCGCCAAGCAGATCACGCCGCGCGAGGACCAGGACTACGGCGAGGTCCGGTGGGACGCCGACGTGGTGAACCAGAAGGGCGAGTCGGTCGCCAAGTACGACGTGCTCACGCTCGTCGCGAAGCAGTAGGGGAACAAGCGGCGGGGTCGGTGGAGTTGGGCGAGAGGAAGATCGTTCCCGACGAGCTAGGAGCACCTGAGTTGGCTGAGACCACCACGATCGGCGGCGACCTGACCGTCAACCGCCTGGGTTTCGGCGCCATGCGGCTGACCGGTGACGGCATCTGGGGCCACCCGGCGGACCGCGACAACGCGGTGGCCGTGCTGCGCCGCGCTGTCGAGCTCGGCGTCAACTTCATCGACACCGCGGACTCCTACGGTCCGCACGTCAACGAGGAGCTGATCCGGCAGGCGCTGCACCCGTACGCGGACGACCTGGTCATCGCGACCAAGGGCGGCCTGCTGCGGACCGGCCCGGACCAGTGGGTCCCCCTGGGCAAGCCCGCCTACCTGCGGCAGGCCGTGGAGACCAGCCTGGTCCGGCTGGGCGTCGAGCGCATCGACCTCTACCAGCTGCACCGCGTCGACCCCGAGGTGCCGCTGGAGGACCAGGTCGGCGTGCTGGGCGAGCTGCGGGACGAGGGCAAGATCCGGCACATCGGCCTGTCCGAGGTGGACGTGGACCAGCTCCGCGCCGCGCGGGCCGTCGCGCCGATCGTCAGCGTGCAGAACCTCTACAACCTGGCGAACCGGGGCCACGAGGCCGTGCTCGACCACTGCACGGCCGAAGGGATCGCGTTCATCCCGTGGTTCCCGGTGGCGACCGGCGAGCTGGCCCGCCCCGGCGGCGTGCTCGACTCGGCCGCCCGGGAGTACGGCGCCACGCCCGCCCAGCTCGCGCTGGCGTGGCTGCTGCGCCGGTCGCCGGTCGTGCTGCCGATCCCCGGCACGTCGTCGATCGCGCACCTGGAGGAGAACGTCGCGGCGGCGCGGGTCGAGCTGGCGCCCGAGGCGTTCGAGAAGCTGTCCGCCCTGGCCTAAGCGGGGTTGGCCAGGCGCCGCGCGACCTTGCGCCGCAACTTGTCCGGCAGGTCGTCGCCCGCCGCCAGGAGGGTGGGCAGCAGGTCCGGTTCGGACAGGACCGCGCGGAACGCGTGGGAGATCGTGACGTCGTGGTCGGGCCGGTGCTCGACCACGACGTCGTCACCCGCCGTGACCATGCCGGGCTCCAGCACCCGCAGGTACGCCCCGGGCCGCGCCCACCGGGTGAAGGTCTTCACCCAGCCGCGTTGTTCCATCGCGCTCGCGAACGTCCGGCACGGCACGCGCGGGTAGGTCACCTGGAGCAGCGCCCCGCCGACCCGCCAGCGCTCGCCCAGCCGCGCGCCGGACACGTCCAGGCCCGCCGTGGTCACGTTCTCCCCGAACAGGCCCGGCGGCACCTCGCGGCCCAGCTCGGCCGCCCAGGCGTCCAGGTCCTCCCCCGCGTAGGCGTACACCGCCTGGTCGTCGCCGCCGTGGTGGCGCAGGTCCGAGATGTGGTCCCCGACCAGGCCGCTGCCGCCCACGCCGCGGGGCCCCGGCGCGCGGACCTCCACGGGGGTGGTCACGGGGCGCTTGCCGATCCCGGTGTGGCCGACGTCCGAGTCGGCGAACGCGACGAGGGAACCGAGGTTGACGGAGAGCACGTGGGGCACGGGTCAGACGGTAGTCGAGCCACTTCCGGGGTTCGCGCCCCTCACCCGGAGCGCGTGGGGGAGGATGGCGGGGACACACCACTCCCGGGGAGGACCATGCGCAGGGCCGTCGTCGCGTTCGTGCTGGCCGCGGTGCTGTCGGGGTGCTCGGGGAGAACGGGCCTGCCGGAGCCGGCGCTGGGCCCGGCCCTGGGCGACAGCGCCTCGCTGGTCGCCCTGGTCGGGGCGCGCGCCGCGGAGCAGGGCACGGTGCGGTTCGAGGCGAAGACCAGCATGACCGGGCTGACCGTGGCGCTGAGCGGCGACCTGGTGCGCGCCCGCGAGGGGCGGCGGCTGTCGCTGACGGACTCGATGACCGAGGTGGTCGTGCTGGCCGACGAGGGCTGGTCGCGCACCCCCGGGTCCGCCTGGACCCGGCACGGGCCGGCCGAGCGGGCGCCCGTGCGGGTGGACACCACGTTCGCCGGCCTGCCCGACGAGGTCGACCCGGCCGCGGTGGTGCGGTCGCTGGCCGGCGGCCTGGTCGTGACGACGGGCGAGGAGGAGGTGGACGGCGCGCCGACGCGCCGCTACACCATGCTCGTCGACCTGCGGCGGCAGGCGGACCGGACGACCGACGCCACCCGCCGCGCGCAGCTCGTGGCGGCCTACGAGTCGGGCTTCACCGCGACGGCGACCGTGTGGGTGGGTCCGGGCGACCTGCCGGTGCGGGTGGAGCAGGTGATGAAGACGCTCGACGAGAACGTCTTCCAGCGCACCCTGCACCGGTTCACCGACTGGAACGCGGACCTGCGGGTGAACGCGCCCGCCGCCACCCCGTAGGGCCTCAGCGGAACCGCTTCGCCCGCTCGACCCGGGTCGTCAGCGCCGGCGGCCCGTCGACCCCGCCGTCGGCCACGCCGCCCGCGGCGACCCGGTCCAGCGTCGCCAACCCGGCCTCCGTGACCCGCCCGAACACCGTGTAGTTCGGCCGCAGCACCGAGTCCGCGGTCACCAGGAAGAACTGGCTGCCGTTCGTGTCCGGGCCCGCGTTCGCCATGGCCAGCGTGCCGCGCGGGTAGATCCGCCGCTCGCCGGTCGGGTCGTTCGGCGCCGGCGGCAGCGAGGTGGGCAGCTCGTCCCGGTACCGGTACCCCGGACCGCCCTCGCCGGTGCCCGACGGGTCGCCGCACTGGAGCACCTTCAGCGTCGGGTACGCGGTCAACCGGTGGCACGTGGTGACGTCGTAGAAGTCCTTCCGCACCAGGTGCAGGAAGCTCTGCACGGTGCAGGGCGCCTGCGCCCGGTCCAGCACCACCGGCACCGGGCCCCGGTTCGTCTGCAGCAGCACGCCCGGGTGACCGCGGTCCGGGGTGCGCCACGGGTCGGGCGGCAGGGGCACCGGTCGGGCGGCGGGCTCGTCCGGCGTCCGCGTGTAGCCGCACGGCCCGCGCGTGCCGTCCGGCGACGGCGGTGACGCCTGCGCGACCCCACCGCCGAGGACCATGGTCAACGCCACCACCAGGAGGATTCTCACCACGCCAGGTGTAGCGGACCCGCGCCGGCGCGACTAGGGCCGGACGGCGGGTCCCAGCGCCGCCGAGAACACGCTCAGCGCCTCCCGGTCGGGCCGGCCGGTCTTGGTGATCAGGCTCGCCACGTGCTTCTCCACCGTGCGCGGCGAGATGTGCAGCCTGGTCGCGATCGCCTTGTTCCCCAGCCGCCCCGCCAGCAGCCGGAACACCTCGAACTCGCGCACCGTCACGCCCAGTTCCCGCAGCTCCCGCGGCACCCGGTCCGACCCGGTCCGCCGCTGCGGCACGGTGGCGCCCGCCTGCCGCAGCAGCGCGCGGCACGCGCCGGCCACCGCCGCCTGCCCGGCCTGGTGGAAGTGCTCCTCGGTCGGGCGCAGCCAGGCCACCGGCTCGCCCCAGCCGTCCGCCACGGCCGCCTCCGCCACCAGCCTCATGCCCAGGTGGCGGGCCAGCGGGTAGGCCGACGCCGCCTCCCGGGCCGCCCGCACCGCCTGCGCGGCCTCGGCCTCCAGCCCCGCGCGGCCGGCCAGCACCGCCAGCGCGAACTGCCCGAACACCCGGTTCCAGCGCATCCCGGCCGCCGCCGGCCGCGTCGCCTCGTGGTACCGGTCCAGGTCGATCCGCCCGGCCAGCGCGTCCAGCAGCAGTTGCAGCCCGTGCCGACCCGACAGGTGGTAGACGGTCGGCGTCTCCTCCTCGTGGGCCAGCGCCCGCGCCAGGTCCCGCTCGGCCGTCGCGCGGTCCTCCTCCAGCAGCGCGCAGAACGCCCGCGCCAGGCCGTAGCACAGCGGCCGCTCCTGCGACCCGACCCCGCCGACCTCGTCGAACGCCTCGATCGCGGCGTCCATCTCGGCCCGCCTGCCCTGGTGCGCCGCGGCGGTGGCCTGCGCCATCAGCGCGTAGAGGGTCAGGTTCTTGAGCTGCAACCGCCTGGTGTCCGCGACGGCCCGCGCCAGCTCCTCCGCCGCGGCGGCGTAGTGCCCGCGCAGCACGGCGTCCAGCCCGAGGATGCAGTCCGCGCTGTAGGCCAGGCTGAACGAGCCGACGCGCAGCGCCTCCTCGCGCACCTCGACCAGCTCCGCCGCCGACCCGTCGGCCAGCCACGCCACCCCCGCCTGCCGGGTCATCGCCCACACCCGCTGGATGATCAGCCCGTGCTCCTCGGCCAGCTCCCGCGCCCGCTGGAAGCACTCGGTCGCCTCGCCCAGGTCGCGCTCCCGCGCCAGGACGCCCAGGAGCTGCCACGTCCCGCAGCCCACCTCGGGCAGCGGCACGCGCTTGGCGGCGTCGGCCGCGCGCCGCGCCAGGAACTCGGCCGACGCGATCCGGTCCGGCGCCCTCAGGTGCATCGTCATGAACGCCGCCACCGCGTCGAGCCGCGCCAGGTGCTCGTCGTCGGGGTCCGCCCCGAGCAGCGCCCGCGCCTGCTCCACGTGCACCGCGCTCTCGGCCCACCGCCCGGCGGTGTTGGCCACCTGGGCGAGCTTGGTGTGCAGCTCGGCCCGCCGGACCCGCGACAGCCCCGCCGCGCTCAGCTCGTCCAGCGCGTCCGCCAGCGCGAACGCCCGCTCGAACCGGCCCGCCTCGCCGAGCGCGGGCAGCAGCGAGTCCAGCACGTCGGCCCGGATCTCCACGTCCACCTCGCTGGCGAGCAGCCGGTGCGCGTGGTCCAGCAGCCGCACCGCCGACCCGGCCGCGCCGTCGGCCAGCGCCCGCCGACCGGCCTCGGCGAGCAGGACGCCCGCCTCCGCGTGCTGGCCCGCGTCCAGCCGCAGCGACGCCACCAGCGCGCACCACTCGCCGGGCAGGCCGGGGTGCAGCTCCTCCACGGCGTCCGCGGTGCGGCGGCTCAGCTCGGCCCGGTGCGGCGGCGGGAGCTGCGCCAGCAGCGCCTCGGCGGTCAGGGGGTGCCGGAACGCGTACCAGTCGGGCACCGGCTCGTCCGGCGTCACCAGCTGCGCGGCCACGCCCGCGTGCAGGTGGGACAGCACGCCGTGGTCGTCCATGCCGGTCACCCGGCGCAGCACGGACAGCGGGAACCGGTGCCCCAGCACCGCCGCCGCCGACAGCAGCTCGCGCCCCTGCGGCCCGAGCCGGTCGGTGCGGTGCGCGATGGCCCGCACCAGCGCCGTCGGCACGTCGATGCGCAGGTCGCCCAGCACCTGCCACCCGGCCGGGCCGGGCACGAGCTGACCGCTGTTGACCAGGCCGTGGAGGATTTCCTCGACCACGAACGGGTTGCCCGCGCTGTCCGCCCACAGCCGTTCCACGACCTCGGCGGGCACCTCGTGGTCGGGCACCTCCAGGCACAGGGCGGCCACCCGGCGCACCTGCGGCTCGTCCAACCGGCGCAGCTCCAGCAGCGCGCCCGCCTCCCGCTGCGCGGCCAGGCGGATCACGTCCAGCGCCGGCCCGGGGTCCGCCCGCGCGGTGACCAGCAGCGCGGCGGGCACCTGGTCGAGGTTGTCCACCAGGTAGTCGACGACCGCCAGCGTCTCCGCGTCGGCGTCGTGCAGGTCCTCCAGCACCACCAGGCACGGCCGGTCCCGGCCGATCAGGGCCAGCAGCCGCAGCACCGCCTCGGCGAGCACCACGACGGAGGGCGCCTGCCGTTGCTCCCCGGCTCCCCACTCGGGCGCCAGCGCGCCGAGCACACCCTGGTACGGGCCGAGTTCCCGCAGGTCAGGGGAGTCCCCGGCGCGCAGCAGCGACATCAGCGCCTCGGTCAGCGGCCGGAACGGCACGATGGGGCCGATCGTGCTGCCGCGCCCGCGCAGCACCCGCATCCCGCGGTCGAACGCGGCGCCGGCGGCGAAGCGCGCCAGCCGGGTCTTGCCGATGCCCGGCTCCCCGACGAGGAAGACGACGCGGCCGCGGCGGGCGCCGGCGTCGGCCAACGCCTGTTCGAGGACGCGGAGTTCTTCGTCGCGCCCGACGACGACCGGAGCGCGGGTGTGCATGTGCCGAACCTTAGCCAAGCCGAACTACCGCACGCCAAACTGCCCGCACCCCCAGTGTGGGCGGGCAGTTCGGCGGCCTCGCGCTACCCGTGGAGGATGGGTGCGCTCACGGTCGGGGCGCTGGTCACGTTCGCGGCGACCACCGCGTACGCGCCCACGGCCAGGGCCATGCCGGCCAGGGCGCGGGCACGGCCGCCGACCCGGCTCCGGCGGGACAGGGACAGGTCACCGGCGGGGTGGTCGCCGTCCTGGGTCTCGTCCCAGGTGGTGACCTCGTCGTGGCCGGCGTTGCTCATCGGGTGTTCTCCTCGTGTGGGTTGGGGTGGTGGTGCGGGGTGTCGAGCAGGAGCACCGAGGGCACCCGCTCGGGGAAACCGAGGCGGAGCAGGCCGTACCCGATGCCGGACAGCCCGGTGAGCAGCCCGGCCGACGGCACGCCGCCCGGGGTGCCGCAGCGCGCCCCGTACTGGTCCAGCGCGCCGAGCACCAGGCCGGCGCGCCTGGTCCGCATGGCCTCGGCCAGCGCGTGCCCGCGTTCGGCCAGCACGGTCAGGGACTCGACCACGCCCAGTTCGCCGTGGCACAGGCTCAGGTCTCGCAAGGGGTCGTGCACCGCCAGGGCGTTCAGGCACCGGTCCAGGTGCAGGGTGTGGGTGTCGACCGGCTGGTCGGGGTGCGCGGCGTGCGCCAGCACGGCGCCGGCCAGGCCGGAGCACCAGCTGTGGTCGGCCTCGGCCACGTCGAGCAGCCGCTGCTTGAGCGCCTGGTCGGCACGCAGGTTCGCCCGGCCCGCCACACCGTACCGCTGGTCGCGGCTGACCCGCGCGTACCGCAGCAGCGCCCAGCCGACACCCGCCCGGCCGCGGGCGAAGCCGTCGCCGCCCGGCGTGGCGGTGAGCAGCCGGTCGGCGTAGGCGCGGGCCAGCGCTCCTGCGGCGGGCAGCCCGCTCTCGGCCCGCACCGCCAGCATCGCGGCCAGGCCGCCCGCCCAGCCCTCGACCAGGTTGGCGGGGTCCTCGCCGCCCGCCTCGACCTTCGCGGTCACGTCCAGCGCGGTGCGCAGCCAGCCGGTGATCTCCGCGTCGTCCAGCAGGTTCGCCAGCCGGGCCAGGGCGTAGCAGATGCCGCCCAGGCCGTGGAACGCGCCGCTGCCCACGGTGACCGCCAGCTCGTCGTCCCGGGCGAACGCGTCGAGCAGCGCGGGGACCGGCGTCAGCGCCTCGCGGGCGAACTCCAGGTAGCGGTCGGCGCCGGTGAGCCGCCCGAGCTGCGCCAGGAACAGCGCGACGCCGGTGTAGCCGTTGGACAGCCCGGCGCCCATCGCGGACACCGCCCAGTGCCGGTCGTCGACCAGCTCCAGGCCCACCCAGTTGACCCGGCCCGGCGTCGTCGCCGCGTGCGCCAGCACCTCGTCGGCCACCCCGCACGCGGCCACCAGCAGCCGCTGCTGGTCCGGCACGCCCGGCTCCAGCGGCGCGGGCAGCGCCTGCCCGGTGCGGTGCTCCACCGGGTGCGGCCTGCTCGCCAGCGCGGCGGAGATCAGCCACTGCTGGTAGTGCTTGTCGACCTCGTCCAGCGCCGCGACCTTGGCCAGGACCGAGTCCAGGCCGGCCACCGGCAGCAGGTCGGGCAGCCGCTCGCCGTCCGCGGTCCACGCGTCCCGGCTGTCCGGCCGGGTGGTGAACAGCGGCACGTCGCCCGCCCACAGGTCGGTCAGCTCGTGCGGCACGAGGGACCGCAGCACGTCCGAGTCGCCGGAGTCGTCCCACAGCAGCCGCAGCACGTCCTCGCGGTCGTCCGCGCCGCGCAGCGCGTCCGGGTGGGTCGACTCGTCGAGCAGCGTCGCGTACAGGCTGGTCATCCTGGGCACGAACCGCACCGGCAGGCCCGCGAAGCGCCCCAGCGCGCCCAGCAGCTCGTCGCGGTGGTCGCAGAGCGCGTCGTAGCCGACCCGGAACCCGGCCAGCATCGCGCCCAGGTAGTCGGAGGGCTCGGCCTCCACGCCGTCGAGCACGGGGCGGTTGTGCGCGGGCGCCAGGGGCGCCGGCCTGCGCACCAGCCGCATCCGGTCGGTGCCGGCGTGCAGCCACGCCACGCCGTCGACGGGGAAGCCGCGGTCGCCGCCGACGCCGCCCACGTCCACCGCGCCGTGCTCGCCCAGCAGCACCAGCGGCAGCACGGCGGTGCGGTGCACGGACCGGGCCAGCGCCCGCACCGCCGGGTCCGCCGGCACGCCCGTCTCGGGGTGGAACAGCGTCTCCACGTCCACCAGCACCGGCTGGTCGCCCGCCGCGATCAGGTTCTCGTAGTGCATGTCGGTGCTGTCGACGACGTACAGCAGCGCGGTCAGCGCGCCCAGCCGGTGGTAGAACCGGCTCACGGCGGCGACGTCGGCGCACGGCTCGTGCTCGACGAACTCCAGCCAGCCGTGCCCGGACCGGGCCACCACCCGCGGCAGCCGCAGGCCGACCCGGGCGTGCCCGTCGAACCACGCCAGCAGGCCGGCGAACTCCTGGTGCAGCGCCACCGACCGCGGCTTGTAGACGACCCGGCGCCCGTCGGCGAACGTCAGCACGGCCACCGACCGGCCCCGCGCGTGCAGGTCGCCCCGGCCGGTCTCCACGTGCGCGACCAGGCCCGGGTCGCGGCCGTTCAGGAGCGTGCGCACGACCTCGCGGCGGTCCTCGGCGAACCGGTCGAGCAGCTCGACGTGCGCCTCGACCGCGTGCAGGCACGCCTGGCCGAGCAGCCGCGCGAGCACCGGGTACTTGGCGAACAGGTCGGACAGGTCCACCTTGCCGACGAAGTCGGCGAACCTGGCCTGCGGCGTGTCGCCGACGAGCCGGCCGCCGAGCCGTTCCAGGTTCAGCTCCAGCACCAGGGTGCGCGCGGCGAGCCGGGCGAGCCTGCCGCCCAGGGCGCGGGCGAAGTCGGCGCCCAGGCGCCGGTCGCGCTCCAGCGCCGTGCGCACCATCGGGCGCAGCGCGAACGCGAACGCCTCGTCCCAGCTGCCGCCGGGGAAGTCTGCACGGGCCGCGGTCGCGGTGGCGCGTTCCACGAACGCGGCCCATGAGGGCCGCCCGCGAGGGGCGACCGGTTCGTGGGGTTCGTCGCGGACGCCGCTGTGCCACCAGGTGGCGGGGGACCGGTCTACGGCGGACGCGAACACGCTGCTCAAGGTGGCACGCGCCGAACCGCCCGCACATGGGGGCCTCGCCCCCAGATTTGCGGATCCCTCGCATCCAGACCGCACATGTGCGGCTAAGAGCAGTTCTCCGCGTGCTCGGCGGCGTCCTTGTACTCCTCGGGGAGCGAGACGACGCCCATCTTCTCGACGGCGTCGTTCATCACCGTCACGGCCTCGGTCATGTCCTGGATGGCGGACGAGTAGACCTCGACGGACAGCTCGGGCGCCCCGTCCACGGTCGACTTCGCCTTGGCGAACTTGTCGCGCGCCTGCCCCAGCGGCTCCACGATGACCTCGACGGCGGCGTCGGCGGCCGGCTCCGGCGCGGGGGTCAGCTCGCCGAGGTCGTGCAGCACCACGTCCAGGACGTCGACCACCCGCCCCAGCGACTCGCTGACGGCCTTCTTCGCCTCCGCCGGGTCGCCCTCCGGCGGCTGGAACTGCACGCCGCCCGAGGCGACCATGTACTCGGCGACGGCGCAGAAGTTGTTCACCCAGCGCACGACACCCGCGTCCGGCTCGGCGGCGGGGGCCGCGCCCGGCACCGCCTTGCCCGCCACCGGCGTGCCGCAACCCGCCAGGCCGAGGACCGCCAAGGCCAACACCCACCGCTTCACAGGGGAGTTGTACCCCAGCGGGCGCCAACGCCGCGGCAAAACCACCGGTCTCGCAAGCCAACGCAAACCACCGCAAGCCGAGCGTAAATCCTGCCCTATAGTTGCTACATGACGCAACGTCGGTTGGCAGAAGTGGCCGCGAAGGTCGGCGTGAGCGAGGCGACGGTCAGCCGCGTGCTCAACGGCAAGCCCGGCGTCTCCGACGCCACGAGGTCGGCCGTGCTCACCGCGCTCGACGTGCTGGGGTACGAGCGCCCCACCCAGCTGCGCGGCGAACGGGCCCGCCTGGTGGGCCTGGTGCTGCCGGAGCTCCAGAACCCGATCTTCCCCGCCTTCGCCGACGTCGTGGGCAACGCCCTGGCCCAACGAGGCTTCACCCCGGTCCTCTGCACCAGGACGGCCGGCGGCGTCTCCGAGGCGGACTACCTCGAACTGCTCTTCGAACAACACGTCTCCGGCGTCGTCTTCGCAGGTGGGCAGTACGCGCAGGCGGACGCCTCCCACGACCACTACCGCCAGCTGACGCGCCGCAAGCTGCCGGCCGTCCTCGTGAACGCGGCCATCGACGACCTGGGCTTCCCCCGCGTCTCCTGCGACGACGCGGTAGCCGTGGAACAGGCATTCGGTCACCTGGTGGCACTGGGCCATACCCGAATCGGCGCCGTCCTGGGCCCCACCGACCACGTCCCGTCCCGCCGCAAGCTGGCGGCCCTCACCACGTGCGCCGAGAACGCCAACGCGGAACTCTTCGAAGAACACGCCATGTTCTCCCTGGAAGGCGGCCAAGCAGCGGCAACCCGCCTCCTCAACCGAGGCGTCACGGCCATCGTCTGCGCCTCGGACCCCCTGGCCCTGGGCGCGGTGAGGGCAGTCCGCCGCCAAGGCCTGAAAGTCCCGCACGACATCTCAGTGGTCGGCTACGACGACTCGGCCTTCATGACGTGCACCGAACCCCCGCTGACCACCGTGCGCCAACCCATCGAAGCCATGGGCCGAGCCGCCGTGGAACTCCTCGCCAACCAAATAGCCGGCACCGCGGTCCCCGACGAAGAACTCCTCTTCGAACCAGAACTGGTAGTCCGCTCCTCCACCGCCCCCGCCCCCCGCTAACGCCCCCACCCCCACGAATCCAACCCGCCCCAACGGACCCGCAACCTCCCACGGGTCCCGATTTGACATGGGTTCGAGTGCCATAGGCTGGTCGGAGCCGGCAGGCTCGGT
>NZ_JBHWIE010000185.1:0-14654 GCF_042732085.1 Actinosynnema sp. NPDC059797 | reverse complement strand
CCGGTGACCAGCACCCGGTGCCCGGCCTCGGCGAGCGCGGCCACCGCCTGCGCGCACCGGTCGGGCGACCAGGCGCGGGCGGGCACCGAGGCGCCGGGGTGCACCACCACGTACGGGCCGACCTCGGCGGGTTCCGGCGGCGGCTTCACCGCGAGCCGGCCGTCGTCGCCCGGCGGCAGCTCGAACCCGGCGGCGCGGGCGACCTCCAGCGCGCGTTCGGCCTCCGGGACGTCGGGGTCCTCGCGCAACCGGACGTCCAGCAGCGAACCGGGGTAGTCCGTGGAGCGGGCGACGACCTTCGGCACGCCGGCGAGCCGCAGCACGAGGGCGAGGGGCAGCGCGCTCTGGTGGAACGACGTGAGGATCAGGGCCACGTCGGCGCGGATCCCCTTGAGCAGCGCCACCAAGCCCTCGACGTCGGGGGTGCGGACCGCCGGCGCGGGGTTGGCGATCCACGGGCAGTCCCAGCGCACGACCCGGCTCACCCCGGGCAGCAGGTCGGCGGCCTGCGCGCCGGCGTGGCCGCACAGCAGCACCACCTCGCCGGCGTGGGCGGCGGCGCGCACCGCGGGACCGGCGAGCAGCACGTCGCCGTCGCTGTCGAGCCTGGCCACGATCGTCCTCATAGGACCATCGCCAGGGCGGTCAGGAGGTCGGGCGCCGCGTGGGGCGCGCGGTCGACCTCGTCCGGGAGGGTGACGGGGGTGGGCACCAGGATCGGCGTGACGCCCGCGGCCAGGCCGGCCTTGACGTCGGCCTCGATGTCGCCGACGAAGTAGGTGCGCTCGGGACGGGCGCCCAGCCGCGCGCAGGCGTCGAGGACCATGCGGGGCGAGGGCTTGCGGCAGCCGCAGCCGTCGTCCGGGGAGTGCGGGCAGACCTGCCAGGTCCCGAACCGGCCGAGCAGGTCCTCGACGCGGGCGTTGACCGCGTCCACCTGCTCGCGCGTGAGCAGCCCGCGCCCGATGCCGGACTGGTTGGTCACCACGCCCGTGCGCACGCCGTGCGCCCGCAGCGCGCGCAGGACCTCCCGCGCGCCCGGCATCGGCTCGACCTGGTCGGGGTCGCCGTTGTAGGGCACGTCCCTGATGAGCGTGCCGTCGCGGTCGAACAGGACGGCGTCGGGGTAGTGGTCCACAGAGGAGACTTAGCCGGGCGAACCCGAAGCAAACGCGAAACGGGGAAGCGCTACTCACAGTCACCCGGGAGTGGAGATGTGTGGGGCGCGGCGCGAGGGGTACTCCAGAGGTGAACTCGATTCCCCGAGGAGAGGTTGCAAGCAGTGACGACGATCGAGAAGTCGGTGGACGTCGCGGTCCCTGTCACGACCGCGTACAACCAGTGGACGCAGTTCGAGTCGTTCCCGCGGTTCATGGAGGGCGTCGAGCGCATCACCCAGGTCACTCCCACCCGGACCCACTGGGTGACCAAGATCGGTGGCGTGACCAGGGAGTTCGACGCCGAGATCACCGAGCAGCACCCCGACGAGCGCGTCGCCTGGCACACGGTCGACGGTCCGCCGCAGGGTGGTGTGGTGACCTTCCACCGCATCGACGACCGCACCACGCGGGTCCACGTGCAGATGCAGTACGACCCGCAGACGCTGACCGAGAAGGCGGGCTCCGCGCTGGGCGTGGTCGAGCACCGCGTGAACGCCGACCTGAAGCGCTTCAAGGAGTTCATCGAGGACCGCGGCGTGGAGGAGGGCGGCTGGCGCGGCGACGTGCAGCGCCCGCCGCAGGCGGGCGAGACCCGTCACGACCTGCCCGACGCCGGCAGGCCGGGCGACCCGCTGCGATGAGCGCGCGGGCGGTGCCCGGACCGCGGCGGGGGAACCGGGTGACCGGTTCCTCCATCCCGCACCCCAGGCCACCGGTCGACGACAACTGAACGAGCACCGAACGACGGGAGCCCCGCGGACCACGGTTCGCGGGGCTCCGTCGTGCCCGGGTGGTCCGGCGGAACCCCGGGCGCGACGGGAACCGAGGCGGGCCGGGGAACCGGGGTTGGGACCGGGAACCGGTGCGGGGCAAGGGATCGTGCCGCGAACCGGACACCGCGCAGGGCCGCGCGCCGGACACCCCCACGGGCCGGGCGACCCCAGCGGCCAGGTGCCCCCCACGGCGAAGGGCCGGGAACCCTCGGGTTCCCGGCCCTTCCGCCCAGGTCGTCGGTCGCGCCCGGGGTCAGCCGTCCTTCAACCGGTCGAACAGCCGGGTCAGCGACTGCCGCAGCGCCGAGGCCGCGTCACCGACCAGCGACGTGGTCCCGGGCCTGGCCGGCTCCTCCGCCGCCTCCGGCGTCACGTCGTGGTCCAGCAGCTCCCGCACGACCTCCAGCACCACCTCCGGGTGCCCCAGCGGCACCGGCGCGGCGAACGTCTGCGCCGAGCCGACGACCCCCTCGTGGCGCCGGATCAGGTCGCCGACCTCGGAGCCCGCGCCCGCGCCCGCCACCAGGTGCACCCGCTCACCGCGGGCCGCGAACCCGGACAGCGCCTCGTCCACCTCGCGCCACGACCCGTCCGACGCGGGCAGCCGGCACCACATCACCCGCAGGTGCTCGGCCAGCGGCCGCCACGACGCGGGCAGGTCGCCGTGCAGGCCCACGCCCGCCGGGTCGAGCACCACCACGACCGGCGCGTCGTCCGGTCCCGCCCACACCACGGCCGGGCCGTGCGTCCTCGTCTCCTCCACGACTACACCTCCACCACAGCGGGTTCCACGCAGTACACGGTGTACGCCTGCCGGAGGACCGGCTGCGCCACGTTGCGCACCCGCACGCCGCCGGGGGTGAGCCCGTGCTCGGTGCCGAAGTGCGCGTGCCCGTGCAGCGCGAGGTCCACGCCGGTCGCGTCGATCGCCTCGCCCAGCTGGTAGGCGCCGAGGAAGGGGTAGATCTCCGGCGGCTCGCCACGCAGCGTGTCCGGGATCGGCGCGTAGTGGGTCAGCGCCACCTTCACGTCGGTGTCCAGGCCCTCCAGCGCCGCCCGCAGCGAGTCCGCGATGCCGATGGTGTGCCGGATGAACGCCTTCATCTCGGGTTCGCCGAACATGCTGCCGCACTTGCCCGCGAACCCGCCGCCGAAGCCCTTGACGCCGGCCACGCCCAGCGAGTGCCCGTTCACCTGGAACGTGACCGCCTCGCCCTCCAGCACGTGCAGCCCGGCGTCGCGCAGCACCCGCGTGACCTCGGCGGGCTGGTCGTCGTGGTAGTCGTGGTTGCCGAGCACCGCGACCACCGGGACCGGCAGGCCGGCGAACTCGTCGGCCACGACCCGCGCCTCGGACACCGTGCCGTGCCTGGTCAGGTCGCCGGCCAGCAGCAGCACGTCGGCGCACTCGCCGAGCTGCTCCAACGCGGGCCGCATCCGCCCGCGCGCGTCCTCGCCCAGGTGCACGTCCCCCACCGCGGCGATGCGGATCATCGGATCTCCTCCCGGCCGGCCGGCGCGCCCACCGGCACCACCTTCACGTCGTCCAGCACGGTCAGCTCCGGCGCGACGTCGTGGATGACGGCCTTCAGCGCGTCGCGGCGCTCGTCGCTGGCCACGCTGCCGGACAGCAGCACGTTGTCACCGCGCACGGTCACGCGCACGCCCTGCTCGGTCGTGCGCGGGTCCTCGGCGAGGGCTCGGCGCAGCCTGGCGGACAGGTATTGCTCGGGCTCTGCGTTCATCACGCGCTCCTGGTCAACGTCGTCGGGTGCAGGAGGTCCAGGCGCTCCACCAGCACCAGGAACGCCTCCGCGTACGGCGAGTGCTTCGTCGCCTCGCGGACCTTGTCCCAGTCGATCTGCTCGCGCAGCGCGCGGGCGAACGGCAGGAGCTGGCTGAAGTCGCAGCGGTGCCCGTCCAGGACCAGCAGCTTGCTGATCATCACCTCGGTCGCGGGCATCACCGGCAGCGTCACCGAGCCGACGGCCAGCTCCTCCGCCCTGGCCAGGGTCTCCTCGGTCACCGGGATCTCGTTCGGGCGGAACAGCAGGTCCACCAGCGAATCCCCGTCGTAGACCTTGAGGAGCCAGTCCTCGGGTGGCGTCGCGGCCCGCATCCCCGCCGCGACCAGCGCGCTCACCGCGTTCTTGGCGTCTTCCTCGCGCACGATGATGTCCACGTCGTGCTCGGTCGCGGGCCCACCCCTGGCGTACACCGCGCACCCGCCCGTCAAGGCGAACGGGATGCCCTCGGTGCGCAGGGCCTTGGCCACCTTGGTCAAAGTGCGCAACAAGTCGTCTTGGACACCGCTCATGCCTGCTGACTACCCGGACGTGCCGCCGTTCACACGGGTAGGCGTTCAAGCGGGTAGGCGGGTGCGTGCCGGGTAATCACAGGGCATGACTGCCCAACCGCCCGACCCGGACACCTCCCGCACCCCCGGCGGCGCGGTGCCGCCCGACCCGGACCCGGCGCCCACGCCCGGCCTTGAGCCGGGCGGCGGGGTCGCACCCGGCGACACGCCGCCCGACGCCGGTCAGACCTCCGGCCTGTCGCACCCGCAGCCCATGCCCTCGCGCCGCGGCCCGGTGATCACGCTGGTGCTGGTGGTGGTGCTGACCGTGCTGGTCCTGGCCTTCATCGTGGCCGAGATCATGGGCTGGACGAAGGCCATGTAAGGCCGCGCACGGCCTCGTAGGGCCTCCAGGGCCGTTCTAAGGGCGCAGCGGCGGGCTAGGGCTCAGGCCCTCCTTGCGGCCCAGCCCGTCGATGAGCTGCCGGAGCGCGTCGCGGGCGTCGTGGCGGGGCTTCCAGCCCAGCTCGTCCCTTGCCTTGGAGGCGTCCAGCAGCGGCGTGGTGAGGGCGAGGTCGATCCAACCGGGCGAGGTGGGCTGGAGGCGCAGGCGCCAGCTGACCCGGGCGGCGGCGCGCAGGGCGGTGGGCGGCACCGGCACGTGGCGGGCGCCCAGCACCCCGGCCAGCACCTCGGGGGTGATGACCGGGTCGGAGACGACGTTGAACGCGCCGGCGTGCCCGCCGAGCACGACCTTGGCGACGGCGTCGGCCACGTCGTCGGCGTGGGCGAACTGGAGGACCATCGTGCGCGGCAGCGGCAGCACGGGCGGCTTGAACCGGAACAGGGCGTGCGGCACCAGCGGGCCCAGGAAGTAGCGCTTGATCTCGGCGGCGGCCTCGGGCTGGAGGATGAGGCCGGGTCTCACGCGGCTGATCTTCAGGTCGGGGTGCTCGCGCGCCACCTGGTCGAGCAGGTGCTCCACGGCGGCCTTGTGCCTGCTGTAGTAGGAGGTCGAGACGCCGTCGGTCGGCCAGCTCTCGTCGACGGTGTGGTCCTTGGCGGCCGGCGAGTACGCGCCGACGGACGACATGTGCACCAGGTGCGGCACACCCGCCTCGGCGGCCGCGGTGAAGACCCGGTCGCTGCCCGCGACGTTGGTCCGGTAGAGGGCGCGCTCGTCGTGGCCGGGCTGGACGCGCCAGGCCAGGTGCACCACGGCGTCCGCGCCCCGGCACACCTCGGTCAGCGGTTCCTCGGCGCCCTCGCGGCTGAGGTCGAGCGGGGTCCACTCGACGTCCCGGAAGGCGTCCCGCCGCTCCGGTGGGCGGCGGGACGTGCCGTGGACGACGACGTCCGGCTCGTCGGCGAGCCTGCGCAGCAGGGCGGTACCCAGGTTGCCGGTCGCGCCGGTGACCACGATCCTCATGGCGGCCGGGTACCCGCGTGGGTGCGGCCCGACACGGACGGCGGTCGGCCCCGGTCGGGTCCCGTGCCGGCCCAGGTCAGGCCCAGGTCAGGCCCCGGTCGGCCCCGGGTCAGACCTTGGTCAGCTCGTGCAGGCGGTCGAAGACGGCGTGCGCGGCGTCGGTGTGCTCCGGGTCCTCGGTGAACATCACCGCGTGCGCGTAGGTGTAGCAGACCACCGGCGGCCCGCCGGCCATCCGGAACAGCGTCAGGGGCTGCTCCAGGCCCGGGTAGGCGCCCGCGTCGCCCGGGATGACGCGGAAGGTGACGTCGGTGCGGTCCGTGGGCGCGTGCGCCAGCACGTAGGCCGTGCAGCGGGCGGCGTCGAGGTCGCGGAACACCGGCGCCACGCCCAGCGGCGCGTGCAGGTCGATCCGCTCGGCGGTCCGGCACAGCTCGTCGAGCACGGTGTTGGCCTGGACGCCCCAGGAGCACCACAGGTCGCGCTGCCGGACCCGGCGCTCGCCGCCGCCCTCCAGCTCCACGATCCGCTGCGGCGGCAGCCCGACGCGCGCGGCCAGCTCGTCCACGGTGAGGCCGCGGCGCTCCCGGAGCCCGCGCAGCTTGTCCCCCAGCAGACGACCCTGCAGCGATGGGCGCATATCCATCCCGGACCACTCCTAGCCGCCGATCGGAACTGTGGAAACGATGACACAGGCCGGCTGAACTGTTGAATATTCAGAGCTGAAATACGTCCGTTGGGGTGAACACCGACCCTGCTACTGTCCGCAACGTTGCGCACAACCCCGATTCCCGGAGGTTTCCGCAGGTGACGGGCCGTGAACCGATGCCGCCGTTCGTCCACAAGATCGTCGCCGGACGACAGCTGGAGCTGCTGCGCACCACCGCGGGCCTCACCCAGGAGCAGGTGGCCGAGCGGTGCGGCTGGTCGCAGACCAAGGTCGCCAACGTCGAGCAGGGCGCGATCCGGGTGCGACCGGACGACCTGGAGAAGCTGTTCGACGTGCTGCGGCCGGACGACGACCAGCGCCGACGGGTCCACGACCACGCCGAGGCCGGCCGCGCCGCCATCCCCAAGACCGACTTCCGCTGGCGGTTCAAGGGCGACGCCCTGCGCAAGGTCGTGGACATGGAGCGCTCGGCGGCCGTGATCTGCTCGCGCGCCAGCATGTTCGTGCCCGGCCTGCTCCAGACCGAGGCATACATCCGCCACCACTTCCGCGCGTTCCGGCCCGCGCTCAGCGAGGAGGAGGTCACCCGGCACACCTCGCTGCGCCTCCAGCGCCAGCGGGTGCTCGACAACCCCGACCAGCGCTTCGCGTTCAGCATCGACCAGGCCGCGCTCGCCCGGATGGGCACCACGCCGTGGGCCAACGAGCAGCTGCTGCACCTGTTGGCCGCGGTCCGGCGGCCGAACGTGGACCTGCTGTTCGTCCCCTTCACCCATGGGTACTACCGGGGCCAAGAGGCGCAGTACTCGATCTACCAATACGACGCTGACCCGACCATCCACCTCCTCTACGTTGAGAGTTACGACGACCGGGAGGTCGTGAGCGACCCCAGGCAGGTGGCCCGGGTCCTCGACCTGTGGGAAGAACAGCGCGCCGCCGGACTCAAGGCCCACGAGGCCGAACCGTTCCTCCGCTTCCTGTCGGGGGCCTCCCGGTCCTGATCGCACCGGGAAGGACGTGAGCGCGGTGGACGAACCGACGTGGCGCAAGGCCAGCTACAGCCAGGCCGACCCGCAGAGCTCCTGCGTGGAGGTGCGCTTCTCGGAGGGCGGGGCGGTGGTCCGCGACAGCAAGAACACCGCCGGCGGCACCCTGGTCTTCCCACCGGGGGCCTGGCTCGCATTCCTCGCCACGCGGCGATGAGGCGCGGAAGGGGTGCTTCCACGTGGTGTGGAAGCACCCCTCCCGTCGGCGGTCGACCGGTCAGCGGTCGACGGTCAGCTCGCGCGCCTCCGCGTAGCGCTCCCGCACCCGCGGCGTCGGGTCCGCCTCGAACAGCTCGGCCTCGAGCGAGGACCAGTGCGGCGGTTCGGCCGCACCGCTCACCGCCCACGCCGCCTGCCGGGCGGCGCCGTCGGCCACGTACTCGCTCGGCGCCGGCACGAGCACCGGGCAGCCGAACACGGCGGGCGCGAGCCGCCGCACGGCGGCCGACCGCGCGCCACCGCCGATGAGCAGCACCCGGGACACGGGCGTGCCCACCGCCACGAGCGCGTCGATGGCGTCCGCCAGGCTGCACAGCAGGCCCTCGACCGCGGCGCGCGCCAGGTGCGCCGGGGTCATGTTGTCCAGCCGCAGGCCGTGCAGGGCGCCGGTCGAGTCCGGCTTGTTCGGCGTCCGCTCGCCCTCCAGGTAGGGGACGAAGGCCAGGCCGCCCGCGCCCGCCGGCGCCCCGAGGGCGAGGTCCGACAGCGCGTCCAGCCCCACGCCCAGCACGGCCGCCGTGGCGTCCAGGACCCGCGACGCGTTGAGCGTGCAGACGAGCGGCAGGTGGCCGCCCTCCGCGTCGGCGAAGCCGTTGACGATGCCCGTGCCGTCCGCCACCGGGTGCGGTGAGCGGGCGAACGCCGTGCCGGACGTGCCGATGGACACGACCACGTCGCCGGGGCGCATCTGCACGCCCAGGCCCGCGCCCGCGTTGTCGCCCGCGCCCGCGCCGAAGCGGCCGCCGGTCAGCTCCGCGGGGCCGAGCACGCGCGGCACGTGCGGCACGCGACCCAGCGCCAGCTCCAGCAGGTCCGGTCGGTAGTCCTCAGTGGACGGTGACCAGTAGCCCGTGCCGCTGGCGTCGCTGCGGTCGGTGGTCAGGGCGTCCAGCGAGGTGCCGCCGGCCAGCTTCCACGTCAGCCAGTCGTGCGGCAGGCAGACCGCCGCGGTGCGAGCCACCGACTCCGGCTCGTTCCGCGCCAGCCACCGCAGCTTGGTGACGGTCAGCGACGCCACCGGCACGCTGCCGATCGCCTCGGCCCACGCCGACGGCCCGCCCAGCTCGGCGGTCAGGTCGACCGCCGAGCCAGCGGAGCGGGTGTCGTTCCACAGCAGCGCGGGGCGCACGACCTCGCCGGAGGAGTCCAGCGTGACCATGCCGTGCTGCTGCGCCGCGACCGACACCGCCGCCACGTCGTCCAGGCCCCCCGCCTGGGCGATGGCCGCCTGGAGGGCGTCCCACCAGGCGTCCGGGTGCACTTCGGTGCCCGCCGGGTGCGCCGCGCGCCCCTCCCGCACCAAGGCGCCGGAGTCCGCGTCGCGCACCACGACCTTGCACGACTGGGTGGACGAGTCGACGCCCGCGACGAGCGCCATCAGCGCGCGCCCAGCACGTGCTCCAGCGCCAGCTGCGACAGGCGCACGAACCCGTACCCACGCTCGGCGGCGGCGGTCACGTCCACGTCGTCGGCCTTGATGAAGTCCGCGATGGACTCGCCCTCCGACAGGGTCGGCTCGGCCAGCTCGTACACGCCGCTGGTCTTCAGCGCCTCCTGCACCTCGGGGTCGGCGCGGAACGCCGCCGCCCGCTCGCGCAGGAGCTTGTAGGTGCTCATGTTGGCCGCCGCGCTGGCCCACACGCCGTCGAGGTCCTCGGTGCGCAGGGGCTTGTAGTCGAAGTGGCGCGGGCCCTCGTAGCCGCCGTGCTCCAGCAGGTCGACCAGGAAGAACGCGGACAGCAGGTCGCCGTGGCCGAACACGAAGTCCTGGTCGTAGCGCGGGCCCTTCTGGCCGTTGAGGTCGATGTGGAACAGCTTGCCCTGCCACAGGGCCTGGGCGATGCCGTGCACGAAGTTGAGCCCGGCCATCTGCTCGTGGCCGACCTCGGGGTTCACGCCGAACAGCCGGTGGTGCTCCAGCTCGCCGATGAACGCCAGGGCGTGGCCGATCGTCGGCAGCAGGATGTCGCCGCGCGGCTCGTTGGGCTTGGGCTCGAGGGCGAACTTCAGGCCGTAGCCCTGGTCCTCGGAGTACTGGGCGATGGTGTCCAGCGCCTCCCGGTACCGGTCGAGGGCGGCGCGGACGTCCTTCGCCGCGTCCACCTCGGAACCCTCGCGACCACCCCACAGCACGATGGTCTCCGCGCCCAGCTCCGCGGCCAGCTCCAGGTTGCGCAGCACCTTGCGCAGCGCGAACCGGCGCACGTTCCGGTCGTTGCTGGTGAAGCCGCCGTCCTTGAAGACCGGGTGCTGGAACAGGTCGGTGGTGACCATCGGCACCACCAGGCCGGTCTCGTCGAGCGCGGCGCGGAAGTCGGAGATCCGCTTGTCCCGCTCGGCCGCGTCGGCGTCGAAGGGGATCAGGTCGTTGTCGTGGAACGTGATGCCCCACGCACCCAGTTCGGCGAGCTTGCGCACCGCCGTCGGCGCGTCCAGGGCGGGGCGGGTGGCGTGACCGAACGGGTCACGACCCTGCCAGCCCACCGTCCACAGGCCGAAGCTGAACTTGTCCACCACGAGGGCACCTCCAATAAGTTTGATGCCTAAACTTATCTCATCGAGCGGATAGTATCCAGGGGTGTCCAGACCCCGGCCGGCGAGCCAGCACACCGTGCGCAGGCACAACTCCGCCCTGGTGCTCGACGCGATCATGGAGGCGCCCGGCTCGTCGCGCGCGGCCGTGGCCGCCCGCACCGGCCTCACCAAGGCCACCGTGTCCAGCCTGGTCGACCGGATGATCGGCGCGGGGCTCGTGGCCGAGGGCGAGGCGCAGGCCCGCACCGGGCCCGGCCGGCGGGGCACGGCGCTGCACCTGTCGCCCACCGGGCCGCACGGGCTGGGCGTGGAGATCGGGGTCGACTACCTGGCCACGTGCCTGGTCGACCTGACCGGGCGGGTGCGGGCGCGGTGGGTGCGGCCGAGCGACAACCGCGCCTCCTCCCCCTCCCGCGTGCTGGCCAAGGTCGCCTCGGCGGTGCGCACGGCGATGGCCGAGGACGTGTCGGTCGGCGGCGTCGGGGTGGCCGTGCCCGGTCTGGTCGAGGTCGCGGGCGGCACGCTGCGGGTTGCGCCGAACCTGGGGTGGCGCGAGGTGGACCTCCGGGGCGAGCTGACCCGGCGGATGGCGCTGGACGTGCCGGTGCTGGTGGGCAACGAGGCGAACCTGGCCGCGCTGGCCGAGCTGTGGCACGGCGACGTGGCGGCGGACTTCGTGCACATCTCGGGCGAGATCGGCATCGGCGCGGGCATCGTGGTCGGCGGCGGGCTGTTCGAGGGCGTGTCCGGGTTCGGCGGCGAGATCGGGCACCTGTCCGTGGACCCCCGGGGCCCGCGCTGCGGCTGCGGCTCGCGCGGCTGCCTGGAGCGGCTGGCCGGGCAGGACGAGATCGTCCGGGCGGCGGGCGTGCCCGGCGTCGACGACCTGCTGGCCCGGCTGGCCGCCGGCGACCGGGCCGCGACCGCGGCGGTCCGCTCGGCCGCCCGCTGGCTGGGCGTGGCCCTGGCCGGCGCGATCAACCTCCTGGACCTGCCCACGGTGGTGCTGGGCGGCACCTACGCGCGCCTGGAGCCGTGGCTGCACGCCCCCCTGAGCGCCGAACTGGACCGGCGCGTGGTGAGCGCCGAGTGGTCCCCCGTGCGCGTCGTGGCCTCGTCGCTGGGCGCCGAGGCGGCCGTCCGGGGCGCGGCGGGCAGCGCGGTCCGGGCCATCCTCGCCGACCCGGACCCCTACGTCACCTCGGTCCTGACCTGACCGGAACGTACGACTCACCGACCCCGAACGTACGACTCACCTGTTCCGAATGTACGACTCACGGTGTCCGAGTGGAGGACACGCGATGTCCGGGTGGAGGACACGCCGGGGGTGGCGCGTGTCCTCCGGTCCGGTGTTGCGTGTCCTCCGGTTCGGTGTTGCGTGTCCTCCGGTCCGGACCGGTGAGGTGAGGGGTGGGGTGAGAGTGAGGGGTTGGGGCTGGTCGGTGCGGTGTGTGATTGGTCAAGCACCTGAAGTCATCACCCGGATGCGCACCTGGGATTGGGAGGTGCGCGGGGGTCCGGTCTGACAGCCTGGACGGCACTCCGGACGACGGGAGCCGGGGACTGCTCAGGGGGGTGACCCGGTGCCGCGTGGAGAGCGCCCGTTGGACGTCGGCGACAGCCCGCTGCTCAGGTTCGCCGCGGACCTCAGGTCGCTGCGCGACCGGGCCGGCGGCCAGAGCTACCGGCAGATGGGCACGCGCGCCCACTACTCCGCCACGACCCTGTCCGACGCGGCGGGCGGGCGCAGGCTGCCCACGCTCGCCGTGACGCTGGCCTACGTGCGCGCCTGCGAGGGCGACGTGGCCGAGTGGGAGGACCGCTGGCGGCAGGTCGCGGCCGAGGTGCTGCCCGGCCACGAGGCCGATCAGGACGAGACCTGCCCGCCCTACGTCGGGCTGGCCGCGTACGGCACCGAGGACGCCGAGTGGTTCTTCGGCCGCGACGACCTGCTCGACGACCTGGAGAAGCGCATCGCCGCCCACCGGTTCGTCGCGGTGTTCGGCGCCTCCGGCGCGGGCAAGTCGTCGCTGCTGCGCGCCGGGCTGGTGCCTCGGGTCGGGGGTCGCGCCGCCGTGACCACGCCCGGTGAGCTGGGCGTTCGCGCCGAGCTGCTCGACCTGTCCGTCGACCTGCTGATCGTGGACCAGTTCGAGGAGGTCTTCACCCTCTGCCCGGACGCCGACCAGCGGACCGCGTTCGTCGACGCGCTGCTGACCGCGCCGTGCCGGGTGGTGGTGGGCGTGCGCGCCGACTTCTACGGGCACTGCGCGCAGCACCCGGAGCTGGTCTCGGCGATCACCGACGGCCAGCTGCTGCTCGGGCCGATGTGCCCGGAGGAGCTGCGCCAGGTCATCATGCGGCCCGCGGTGAAGGCGTCGTGCACGGTGGAGACCGCGCTGGTGTCCCGGCTGATCGCGGACGCGACCGGCCAGCCGGGCGTGCTGCCGCTGATGTCGCACGCGCTGCTGGAGACCTGGCGCCGCCGGCGCGGCAAGGCGCTGACGCTGGCCGGGTACGAGGCGGCGGGCGGCATCCAGCACGCCATCGCGCAGACCGCCGAGCGCACCTTCACCTCTCTGGAGCGCCAGCAGCGCGAGCTGGCCCGGCAGGTGTTCCTGCGGCTCACCGCGCTGGGCGACGGCACCGAGGACACCAAGCGGCGGCTGCCGCGCGCCGAGCTGGACGCCGACCCCGACCTGGACGTCGTGCTCGACCGGCTCGCCCACGCCCGGCTGCTCACCCTGGACCGGGACTGCGTGGAGATCGCGCACGAGGCGCTGATCCGCTCCTGGCCCCGGCTGCGCGGCTGGCTCGCCGAGGACCGCGAGGGCCTGCGCACGATGCGCCGGCTCACCGAGGCCGCCGCCACCTGGGTGTCGCTCGGCCGCGACCCGGACGCGCTGTACCGGGGCACCCGGCTGGACTCCGCCCTGGAGTGGACGCGGCGCGACGGCGTGCGCACCAGCGCCCAGGAGCGGGAGTTCCTGGCCGAGAGCGCCCAGGCCCGCGACCGCGAGCGGGACGTCGCCCACCGCCGCACCCGGCGGCTGCGGCAGCTCGTCGCGCTGCTGGCCGTGCTGCTGGTGTGCGCGGGCAGCGCGGTCTTCTACGCCATCCGGGCGCAGCGCGAGTCCGCCGAGGGCTGGCGCTCGTCGGCCGCCTACTACGTCGCCAACCAGGCGCAGTCGCTGCGCGCGAGCAACCCCCGGCTGGCCGACCAGCTCGCCCTCGCCGCCCACCAGCTCAACCCCACCGACGCCCTGCGCGACGGCGTGCTGAGCGCGTGGGCGGCGAGCGGGGACGACCTGGTCAGCCGGTCGGCGTTCGGCGAGGGCCTGAGCCCGGACGGCAGGCCGGTGCCGAACGCCCGGGTGCCGGTGCCGGCCCTCGACCAGTACCGCAGCATCACCGCGCGCGACGTGCCCGACCTGGTGGTGACCTCGACCGCGGAGAACTCGGTGGCGCAGGCGTTCGCCACGACGCTGCGGAACCGGGAGGCCGCGGTCTGGAACATCACCGACGCGATCGGGCCGGTGGTCGCGCACACCTTCGACTTCCCCGTGGTGCGGCTCGCGATGGACCCCTTCGCGCAGGTCGTGGTCACCGTCTCCGAGATCAACGAGGTGGTGGTGTGGGACTGGTCGGACCCGGACCGCCCGGTGAAGCGGTCGCGCCTGATCGGCCACGACCGCCCGCTGGACGGCATGGCGTTCAGCCCCACCGGCGAGGTGGTGGTCACCTACGACGACGCGGGCGTCATCCGGATCTGGGACCTGACCGACCTCGACCAGCCCCGGCGGATCGGCCAGCAGCCGCTGGGCGAGGCGATCTCCGCGGTCGCGCTCTCCCCGGACGGGGGCACGCTCGCGGTCGGCTTCCCGAGCGGCAAGGTGCGCGTGTGGGACCGGACGAACCGGTGGGCGCCGCGCGAGCTGTGGTCGCGCAAGGCGCACCCGGAGGCGATCAGCGCCCTGGGGTTCCGCCGCGACGGCCTGGCGCTGGCCACCGTCGGCAAGGACGACAAGGTGGTGCTGTGGAGCCTCGCGGACCGGACCCTGCCGGTCGAGCAGGGCCGCATCGCCGGGCGCACCGACCGGATCTACGGCGTGTCGTTCGGCGACAACTCGACGCGGGTGACGACGACCAGGGCGGACGGCACGTTCCGCGACTGGGACTTCGACTTCGACACCGCCCGGCGGGAGATGTGCGAGCTGGTGGAGGCCGACATCACGCGCGAGGAGTGGCAGCAGTACGTGGCCGCGGTCGGCGCGCTGGAGTACCGCCGCCCGTGCGCCTGAGGGGCCGCCGGGGCGGTTCCGCCGTTCGTGCGACCGGGGGTGCGGGCGGGGCCGGCCGGTCCGACAATCGGCCCGTGACCACGCCACGCGACGACCGCACCGCCGCGCTGCCGATCGACCCCGGCGCGCCGGGGCCGCGGCCGACCGGGACCGGGCCGCACGACGTCGGCCCGGTCCGGCCCACCGGTGCGGCCCCCGGGGGCGCGGGGGGCACCCGGAGGCGGG
>NZ_JBHWIE010000184.1:0-14770 GCF_042732085.1 Actinosynnema sp. NPDC059797 | reverse complement strand
CCCGGGGTGTGGGCGGCAGGTGGTGGGCTGGTGGCCCCGCCCGCGCCGGGTGCGTGCGGGACCTCCTGTTTGTGCAGGTAGAATCACCGAACCGTGGACTCACGTACCCGTCTCCCCGTCGTCGGCATGATCGGCGGCGGCCAACTGGCGCGCATGACGCACCAGGCCGCCATCCCGCTCGGCCAGTCGCTGCGCGTGCTCGCCGAGTCGGACTCCGACCCCGCCGCGCTCGTCGCCCGCGACGTGGAGCTGGGCGGGCACACCGACCTGGAGGCCCTGCGCGGGTTCGCCAAGTCCTGCGACGTCGTCACGTTCGACCACGAGCACGTGCCCCAGGAGCACCTGCGGGCCCTGGCCGCCGAGGGCGTCAAGGTCCTCCCCGGGCCGGACGCGCTGGTGCACGCGCAGGACAAGCTGGTCATGCGCGTGCGGCTGGCCGAGCTGGGCCTGCCGGTGCCGCCGTTCGCCGAGGTGCGCGAGCCCGGCGACGTGCTGCGGTTCGGGGCCGAGCACGGGTGGCCGTGCGTGCTCAAGGCGGTGCGCGGCGGCTACGACGGCCGCGGCGTGTGGATGCTGAACACGCCGCAGAGCGCGCAGCGCGTGGTGCCCGAGCTGCTGGACGCCGGCACGCCGCTGATGGTCGAGCAGTGCGTGCCGATGCGCCGCGAGCTGGCCGCGCTGGTCGCGCGCTCGCCGTTCGGGCAGGGCGCGGCGTGGCCGCTGGTGCAGACCGTGCAGCGGGACGGCATCTGCGTCGAGGTGCTGGCGCCCGCCCCGGGCGCGGGCGAGCTGACCGAGCGGGCCCAGGAGCTGGCGCTCACCGTGGCCGCCGAGCTGGACGTGGTCGGGCTGCTGGCCGTGGAGCTGTTCGAGACCGACGACGGGCTCGTGGTCAACGAGCTGGCGATGCGGCCCCACAACTCCGGCCACTGGACCATCGAGGGCGCGCGGACCTCGCAGTTCGAGCAGCACCTGCGCGCCGTGCTGGACTACCCGCTCGGCGCGACGGACCTGGTCGCGCCCGCCGTGGTGATGGCCAACGTGCTCGGCGCGTCGTCGGCGCCGGAGATGGGGCCCGACGAGCGGCTGCACCACCTGTTCGCCCGGTTCCCCGACGCGCACGTGCACCTGTACGGCAAGGCGGAGCGACCGGGGCGCAAGATCGGCCACGTGACCGTGCTCGGTGAGCGGATGGACGAGGTGCGGGAGCGGGCGAGGCTCGCCGCGCACTGGCTGTCCGACGGCGTGTGGCTGGACGGGTACGACATCCACGGAGGGCAGCGGTGACGCAGGTCGGCGTGATCATGGGCAGCGACTCGGACTGGCCGGTGATGGGGGCCGCCGCCGAGGCGCTGGCCGAGTTCGGCGTGCCGTACGAGGTCGGCGTGTACTCGGCGCACCGGACGCCGCAGCGGATGCTGGACTACGCGGCGTCGGCGGCGTCCCGCGGGCTGAAGGTGATCATCGCCGGGGCCGGTGGCGCGGCGCACCTGCCGGGCATGGTGGCGTCGGCCACGGTGCTGCCGGTGATCGGCGTGCCGGTGCCGCTGAAGTACCTCGACGGGATGGACTCGCTGCTGTCGATCGTCCAGATGCCGGCGGGTGTGCCGGTGGCCACCGTGTCGGTCGGCGGCGCGCGCAACGCGGGCCTGCTGGCGGTGCGCGTGCTGGCGGCGTCCGACCCGGTCCTGCAGGGGAGGATGGCCGATTTCCAGGCCGCCCTGGCCGACCTCGTGCTGGAGAAGGACGCGGCGCTCAGGGCTGTTGCCGACGGCACAGCGGACAGGGGCGTGAACGCGCGCTAACATCCTGGTAGTACGCCCTACCGGGAGGTAACTTAACGTGGACCCGAGCTTCGGTACCTACAAGCTCGCCGAGGAGCACGAGGAGCTGCGGTCGGCGGTCCGCTCGCTGGCCGAGAAGGAGATCGCGCCGCACGCGGCGGACGTGGACGAGCAGGAGCGCTTCCCGTCCGAGGCGTTGAACGCGCTGGTCAAATCGGGTTTCTCGGCGGTGCACATCCCGGACGCCTACGACGGCCAGGGCGCCGACTCGGTCGCCACGTGCATCGTGATCGAGGAGGTGGCGCGCGTCTGCGCGTCGTCCTCCCTGATCCCGGCGGTGAACAAGCTGGGCACCATGCCGATCCTGCTGGCGGCGTCCGAGGAGCTGAAGCGCCAGGTGCTGCCGTCCATCGCGACGGGCGACGCCATGGCGTCCTACGCGCTGTCCGAGCGCGAGGCCGGCTCCGACACGGCGTCCATGCGCACCAGGGCGCGCCTCGACGGCGACCACTGGGTGCTCAACGGCAGCAAGAGCTGGATCACCAACGCGGGTGAGTCCACCTGGTACACGGTGATGGCGGTGTCGGACCCGGACGCGCCGAAGAAGTCGCAGGGCATCTCGGCGTTCGTGGTGCACAAGGACGACCCGGGCTTCGTGGTCGGGTCGAAGGAGCGCAAGCTCGGCATCAAGGGCTCCCCGACCCGCGAGATCCACTTCGAGGACTGCACCATCCCCGCGGACCGGATCATCGGCGAACCCGGCACCGGCCTGAAGACGGCGCTGCGCACCCTGGACCACACCCGGCCGACCATCGGCGCGCAGGCCGTGGGCATCGCCCAGGGCGCCCTGGACCAGGCCGTGGCCTACACCAAGGACCGCAAGCAGTTCGGCCGCTCGGTCGCCGACTTCCAGGGCGTGCAGTTCATGCTGGCCGACATGGCGATGAAGGTCGAAGCGGCCCGCCACATGGTCTACGTGGCGGCGGCGCGGGCGGAGCGGGGCGAGCCGAACCTGGGCTTCATCACCGCGGCGGCGAAGTGCTTCGCGTCCGACGTGGCGATGGAGGTGACGACGAACGCGGTGCAGCTGTTCGGCGGGGCCGGGTACACGCGGGACTTCCCGGTGGAGCGCATGATGCGTGACGCGAAGATCACCCAGATCTACGAGGGCACGAACCAGATCCAGCGCGTGGTCATGTCCCGCGCCCTGCTCAACGGCTGAGTCCGACGAGCCGCCCGTCGCCCCGGTCCGGCCGGCCCGGGACGGCGGGCGGTCGCGGGTCCGGCGGCGGGTGGTGCCCGAGGGGTCAGACCAGGGTCGACAGGTATTCGGCCAGGCGCTCGTAGCTGACGGTCGCGCCGTCCCTCATGCCGGTCGCCGTGGCGCGCTCGCGGGCCTCCGGGGACGGGAACCGCATCGTCTGCACGACCGTCGTCCGCCCGCCCTCGGCGATGAACTCCGTCGTGTTCACCGTCTCGGGCCACTCGGGGCCCCACGACTCGGTCTGCACCGTCCGGGACGGCGGGGTCACCTCCAGGTACTTCCCGGTCATCGACATCTCGCTGCCGTCCTCCCGGCGCCACACCATGTGCCACGCCCCGTCGGGGCGGAGGTCGATCTCGCAGACCGGCATGGTCCAGCCCTCGGGGCCCAGCATCCAGTGCACGACGTGCTCGGGCTTGGTGAAGGCGTCGAAGACGAGCTCGCGCGGCGCGTCGAACGTCCTGGTCATCGCCACCTCGACGGCGGACGGGGTGGTCCACACGACGGTGTCAGCGGTCATCGGTCTGCTCCTTCATGCGTTCGAGGTACGCGTCCAGGCGGCGGTGGCTCGCCTCCCAGAACCTGCGGTAGCCCGCGGCCCACTCGGCGACCTCGCGCAGCGGCGCGGCGTCCAGCGCGCACGGCCGCCACTGCGCGTCGCGGCCCCGGCTGATCAGGCCCGCCCGTTCCAGCACCTTGAGGTGCTTGGAGATCGCCGGGCCGCTCATCGGGAACGGCTCGGACAGCTCCTTCACGCTCGCCGGCCCCTCGGCCAGCCGGGCGAGGATCGCTCGCCTGGTCGGGTCGGCCAGCGCGGCGAAGGTGAGGCTCAGGGGATCGTCCGCCATCTCGTACCTAACCGTCTGGTTATCTAACTGATTGGTTTTCTACGTGGCCTGTCGAGTGGCTGTCAAGACCCGGGAGGTCGTTGAAAGTTCATATAGCTTGCAGGGGTCGACAGCACACGAAGGGGAGTCGTCAATGATCAAGGACGTGGCCGCGCTCGTCGGGCGGATCGGCCTCGGCGTGGTGTTCATCGCGCACGGCTGGCAGAAGGTCGTCCAATCCGGCATGGACGGCACGGCGGCCGGTTTCGAGGCCATGGGCGTGCCGCTGCCGACGCTGTCCGCCTGGTTCACGGCCCTGGTCGAACTGGGCGGCGGCGCGCTGCTGATCCTCGGCGTCGCCACGCCGGTCGCGGGCGCGCTGCTCGCGTTCGCCATGCTCGGCGCGCTGGTCATCGTGCACCTGCCCAACGGCCTGCTCGGCCAGGGCGGCTACGAGTACGTGCTCGTGCTCGCCGTGGCCTCGCTGGCGCTGGGGTTCAACCCGGGCAACCTCTCGGTCTCCCGGCTGGTGCGGGCGAAGCAGCCCGCCTGACCGGATCGCCTGCTCGGTCCTCACCGCTCGGGGAGCGGCGGCACGGGGATCGGGCAGGCGACGTCGAGGTGCCTCGGCTCCCGGTCGCCCGCGGCGCTGGTCGGGCCGTTGGCGCCTGGCGACGGCGGGCCCGCGCCAAGTGACCGTGCACGAGCCCGCCGAGCCCCTCGCGCCGCCTCCTGCCGTCGGGCCGCTCGCGAACGGGTGGTCCCGATCAGTCGGGCAGGTCCGCGATGCGGGTGGAGATGATCTCCAGGGTCTTCAGCTCGTCGGCGGACAGGTGGTCGAGGAACCGGTTCCGCACCGACCGCACGTGCCCCGGCGCGGCCTGTTCCAGCGCGGCGAAGCCGTCGTCGGTGAGGTGGTAGATGCTGCCGCGGCCGTCGTTGACGTCCTCGGTGCGCTCGAGCAGGCCGCGGGCCTCCATCCGGGCCGCGTGGTGCGAGAGCCGGCTGCGCGACCACTGCATCTTCGCGGCGAGGTCGCGCAACCCCCAGCGCCGGTCCGGTTTCTCGGACAGCGTGCTCAGCACCTCGTAGTCGGTCGAGGAGAGGCCGAGCGCGGTGAGGTCGCGACCCGTGCGCGCGGGCAGGACGGTGAGCAGGCGCCGGAACGCCCGCCAGGCCCGCTCTTCGTCGGGCGTCAACCACGGCACCTCGGACATGCCCCCATCCTGCCACCTTTGACATGTCAATGAAACCCGGGCTACGCTCGTTGACATGTCAAAGAAGCCGGTCGTCCGCATCCTGATGATCATCGCCAGCACCCGTCCCGGTCGGCTCGGTCCGACCGTTGGCGAGTGGTTCGCCCAGGTCAACCGGCACCTCGCGGTCGACTGCGCCGCCGAGATCACCACCGCCGACCTCGGGCAGATCGGGCTGCCCCTCCTGGACGAGCCCGAACACCCCTCCTCCGGCATCTACCACCACGAGCACACGCGGTCGTGGAGTCGCCTCGTCGCCGACGCCGACGCGTTCGTGATCGTCACCCCCGAGTACAACCACGCCATGCCGGCCACCCTGAAGAACGCCATGGACTACCTGTCCGCGGAGTGGGCGTACAAGCCGGTGTCCTTCGTCGGGTACGGCAACACCTCGGCGGGGACGCGCGGCGTCCACATGGCCGAGCAGGTCGCCACCACCCTGCGCATGATGCCGACCGGGGCCACGGTCGCCCTGCGCATCGGCGACCACGTCGGCGACGGGCGACTGCTCGACGACCCCGCCAGGGACGAGGCCGCGCGCAACGCCTTCCGGGAGCTCGTCCGCCTGGCGCGCGTCCTGCGCCCGCTGTACCGACCGGACGGCGAAGCGGTCGACCCGGCCGGCCCGCCGCCGCCGCTGCCGGGGGTGCGCCTGCGGCCCGCAAGTGCCGCCGACGCGGCGGAACTCGTCGTCCTGCAGCGTTGCTGCTGGGTCCAGGAGGCCGTCGCCAACGACGACTGGGGCCTCGGGCCGCTGCACGAGACGGGTGACGACGTCCGGGCTTGGGTGGACGACTGGGCGGTGTGGTGCGCGCGCCTCGACGGCCGGTTGGTGGGCGCCGTCCGCGCTCGCCGCGACGGTGACACGTGGGACATCGGGCGCCTGATGGTCGCGCCGGACCTCGCGGGCCGGGGGCTCGGCACCTGGCTGCTCCGCTTCGCCGAGGAGCAGGCGCCGGCCGGGGTGCGCGCGTTGCGGCTCCACACCGGCGCGCACAGCCACCGCAACATCGCCCTCTACGAGCGCTCCGGCTACCGGCGCGGCACCGCCCACGAAGGCGCCGTCTCGTTGACCAAGCCGGTCGTGGTGACCGGTGCGCCCTGACCAAGGCTCGGTGAAACCCCGCGGAGGTGTGCGCGGCGCGGCCCGGCGCCGACCGCAACGACCTCACCCGACCGCTGCCGCCGCTCGACGCCGTCCCGCCCGTTCATCGCCTGCCCGGCCACCTGCCGGTGCCCGCTCCGGCGCCACCGGCCACCGCGCCGGGAGCGCTCAGCCCACGAGGTCCATGGTCGTCTGCTCGGCGGTGCGGCGCGCGGCGAGCAGGTCCGGTGCGGCGTTGCTGCACTGCACCAGCGAACCGCCGCCCGCCAGCACGGCGAGGAAGCCGCCGAGCAGACCGTCCGGCATGGACCACTCCACAGTGGACAGAACGCGCGAGGTGGTCGTGATGCCCAGCGTTTCCGCGCGGTGGTGCGCCTCCGAGACCACTTCGTCCACAGTGGACTTGAGCAGCGCGGGCGTCGAGCCGGCCACCGGCTCCCACGGCGCGAAGTCGTCGCCGAACACCCGGATGTCGTCGTTGTAGTCCACCGGCGCGCCGCTGCCCAGCCCCATCGGGTGCAGCGACACCACCGCCGTCACCCCGGCCCCGGGCGCCGCGCCGCCGGGCGGCACCAGCGCCACCTTCGCGCCCGCCGGGTCGTCGGTCACCGCCGCGCCGCACCACCACGCGCCGAGCAGCACGCCCGCCGTCTGCCAGTGCGCGGGCAGCAGCACCGCCACCGGGTCGCCCGGCTCCACGTCGTGCTCGTCGCGCAGCCAGTTCGCCGTCTTCGCGGCCCAGTTCCGCACGGTCGCCCGGGACAGCTCCACCCGCGTGCCCGCGGCGTCGTCGTAGTGGGTGATCAGGGGACGGCCGGGGTTCGCCGCGAACAGGGGTGCGAACAGGGCATCCGTGACGGTCATGGACCAAGCGTGCCACGCCGGCCGGCTCCGGGCTCGCAGGACCCTGGTCGGAGGCGGAGCGGGGACGGGAGCCAGGGCCGGAGCCGCGGGCCGGAGCCGGAGTCGGAGTCGGAGTCGGGGGAACGTGAGCCGCGCGCCCGGCCGATCCCCTAGTCCACGCAGGGCGGGCCCTGGAGCGCCGCCCGCGCCCGCCCGTCCAGCGCCACCCGCTTCCCGCCGCCGAAGCCCTGGGTGGTCGTCGGGGCGGTGGTCGGCGCCGCGGTCGTCGTCGGCGCCGGCGTGCGCGTGGTCGTCTTCTCGCCCAGCACCTGCGCCACGAACGCCTTCACCTGCGCCGGGTCGACGGTCACGATGCTCTGGCCCCGCTCGTTGCGGACCCCGACCCCGGTCACCGGGATGGTCGCGAACTCCACGTTCCCGCCCGCGAGACCCCGCGCCTGCGCCGCGAACGTGGCCAGGTCGAACCCCTCGTCCACCACGACCGACTTGTGCACCGCGTCCAGCAGCCCCGACAGCCGCGCCGGGTCGGCCAGGGTGCCCGCCGACATCAGCTTCGCCATGGCCGCCGACATGAACACCTGCTGCCGCGTGATCCGGCCCAGGTCGCCGTTCGGGATGTTCTTGCGCTGGCGCACGAACGACAGCGCGTCGCCGCCCGAGATCGTCTGCACGCCGGCGCGGAAGTCAGCGCCCGAGTCCGGGTCCGACGTGGCCGCCTTGAGGCACACCTCCACGCCCCCGATGACCTCGGTGAGCAGGTAGAACCCGTAGAGGTTGACCTCCGCGTAGTGGTCCACCCGGACCCCGGTCAGGTCCTGCACGACCTGCACCAGCGCCCGCCGGCCGGCCTGGTCGCCCTGCCGGGACCGCTCGTCCAGCGGCACGCCCTCCGCCGCCAGCCGCTCCATGGTCCGCAGCTTCGTCAACCCGTACGCGCCGTTGATCTTCTCCTGGCCGTACTGGGGGAGGGTGACCCAGGTGTCGCGCGGGATGGACACGGCGTGCGCCTGGCCGCCGTTGTGGGGCACCCGCAGCACGATGATCGTGTCCGTGTTGAGCGTGTCGGTCGCCTCGGTGCGCAGCCGCCGCAGCACGTCGGCGGGCAGCTGCCTGCCCTGCGCGTCCGTCCGGCTGTCGCTGCCGACCACCAGGATGTCGGTGGCGCCGTCCTCCACGGGCGGCGCGCCTTCCTCCTCCTGGAGCATGGTCAGCACGTCGGTCTTGTTGACGCTCTCCTCGACCCGCTGGAGCGTGGCCCAGCCGTACCCGGACGTCGCCAGCACGACCGCGGACAGCAGCGCCACCAGCGTGCGCCAGATCACCACGGCGGCCTTCACCGGCGTTCCTCCCGACGTCGAGTCTGTCCGATCAGGCTAACCACCTCCGGCCGGTCGGACGCCGGGTCGCGCTGGAGGCGGGTTCAGTTCACGCAGACCATGCCGTCGGCGGTGATCGGCGGGGTGGAGCTGGGCGCGGAGGAGAGCGTCAGCCCGGTGTCGCCCACGGCCGCCGGGTCGGACTGCCCCGGTGGCGAGTAGTCCGCGCCGACGTGCACCTCCACCTGCCCCCGTGGCACGGTGTCGTCCTCGACGGCCTCGGCGTTACCGCCCAGGGCCGAGATCACCTTTTCGGCGCTCGCCAGCTCGCCCGGCGCGTGCCGCACCACGGACGTCTCCGCGTAGGCGCCGGTCTCGGCCTGGCCGCGGGTGAAGCCGCGCTCGGCCAGGATGTCCAGCACGGTGGCGGCCAACCGGGCGACGCCCGCCGCGTTGTGCACGTTCACGGTGATCGCCGAGCTCGGCGGCGCGGACGCGGTCGTGGTCGGCGCGGACGAGGACGTCGGCTCGGTCGCCAGGCCCTTGATGAACTGGCGCACCTGCGCCGGGTCGACCGGCAGCACGCTGCCGTCGCCCCACACGTTCGTCGGCGGGCCCACCGGGATCGTGCGGAACTGGATGTTGCCCGACACCAGCCCCTGCATCTGCTCGGCGAACTCGGTGATGTTCCACCGCTCGCTGAGCACCACGGACTTCTTCACCGCGGTCACCAGCTGGTCGAGCTTGACGAAGTCGGTCAGCGTGCCCGTGGACAGCACCTGCCGGGCCAGCGCGCCGATGAACACCTGCTGCCGCACGATCCGGTCGAGGTCGCCGCCCGGCAGCCCGCCGCGCTGGCGGACGAACGACAGCGCCTGCGCGCCGGAGATGGTCTGCCGGCCGGCCTTGAAGTCCGCGCCCGAGTCCCGGTCGCTGGTGTCGGCGTTCAGGCACACCTCGACGCCGCCGATGGCCTTGGTCACCTCGTAGAAGCTGGCCAGGTTGACCTCGGCGTACCGGTCGATGGTGACCGAGCCGCCGGTCAGGCCCTCGATGGTCTTGATCAGCGTGCGGCGGCCCGCCTGCATCGACTCGCGTTCGACGCGGTCCTCGTCGGTCACGCCCTGCTCGCGCAGCGCCTGCGCGGTGTCGTTGCGCTGCCGGGCCATCGCCGAGTTCAGCTTGTGCTTGCCGAAGCCGTCGGCGATCTCCACGTACGAGTCGCGCGGGAACGAGATGGCCACCGCGCGCGTGCCGTCCTGGGGCACGTGCACCAGGATCATCGTGTCGGTGTTCAGCGTGCCGTCCGCCACACCGCCGTTGAGCAGCGCCAACACCTCGTCCGAAAGCGGGTTGCCCTGCGCGTCGGTGCGGCTGTCCACGCCGACCAGCAGGATGTCCACCGCGCCGTCGAGGGGCTTGCGGGTCACGCCCTCGGTCTGCTCGGCCACCGAGGAGGAGATGACGTCGGTCGTCGTCATGCCCTCGTCGATGTCGCCGAGGTGGTACCAGCCGTACCACGTGACGACGAGCACAGCCGCCGACAAGAGCGCCAGCAGGGAACGCCCGGTGAGCACGAGCACACGCAGAGCAGCCGATCCACCGGCCGCCTTGGGCGGACGCACGTCCACTTGCCCTGCCTCCCCCGGGTGCCTTGCCAGTAGGCCAAGGTTAATCGCGGACGGGTGAAGTCCGCGCTGTTTTCGCTTGTATACGGGAGACGCTGTAACAACGCGGTGGGTTGCACGGTTAAGAACCGTGACAGACTTGGTCGCGCGTACCGCCATTAGGAGGCATCGAGCATGCGCGTACTGGTAACGGGTGGGGCCGGGTTCATCGGCTCGCACTACGTGCGGGAGTTGGTGGGCGGTTCTTACCCGGCCTACGCCGACGCCGAGGTGGTGGTGCTGGACAAGCTCACCTACGCGGGCAACGAGGCGAACCTGGCGCCGGTCGCGGGCAGCCCGCGGCTGCGCTTCGTCCGGGGCGACATCTGCGACCGCGAGCTGGTCGTGGACGTCATGCGCGGGGTGGACGTGGTCGTGCACTTCGCCGCCGAGTCGCATGTGGACCGCTCGATCACCGGGTCGGCGGACTTCGTGCTGACCAACGTGCTGGGCACCCAGGTGCTGCTCCAGGCCGCGCTGGAGGCCGGGGTCGCCAAGTTCGTGCACGTCTCGACGGACGAGGTCTACGGCACCATCGACGAGGGCTCCTGGACCGAGGACCACCTGCTGGAGCCCAACTCGCCGTACTCGGCGTCCAAGGCCTCCTCCGACCTGCTGGCCCGCTCGTTCCACCGCACGCACGGCCTGCCCGTGTGCGTCACGCGGTGCTCGAACAACTACGGTCCGTACCAGTTCCCGGAGAAGGTCATCCCGCTGTTCGTGACCAACCTCGTGGACGGGAAGAAGGTGCCGCTGTACGGCGACGGCCTCAACGTCCGCGACTGGCTGCACGTGGACGACCACTGCCGCGGCATCCAGCTCGTGCTGGAGGGCGGTCGCGGTGGTGAGATCTACAACATCGGCGGCGGCACCGAGCTGACCAACCGGGAGCTGACCGAGCGGCTGCTGGCGGCCACCGGCCGCGACTGGGACTCGTTCGTCGAGCCCGTCGAGGACCGCAAGGGCCACGACCGCCGCTACTCGGTCGACATCACCAAGATCAGCACCGAGCTGGGCTACGCGCCGCGGGTCGACTTCGCCGAGGGCCTCGCCGACACCGTCCGGTGGTACCGGGAGAACCGGTCCTGGTGGGAGCCGCTCAAGCAGCGCGCGGCCTTGGCCGGCTGAGGTGGCGCTCGCGCTCCTGGTGCCCGGCGGCCGCGGCCAGCTCGGGCGGGACCTGGTCGCCTCCGCGCCCGCGGACGGGCTCGTGCGCGCGCCGTCGTCCGCGGAGCTGGACCTGACCGACGACGCCGCCGTGGCCGACGCGGTGGCGGGCCTCGCCGCGGCGGCCCGCGACGCCGGGCTGCGGCCGGTGGTGGTGAACGCGGCGGCCTACACCGCCGTGGACGCGGCGGAGACCGACGAGGACCGCGCGTTCGCGGTGAACGCGACGGGCCCCGGCCTGCTGGCGCGGCGCTGCGCCGAGCACGACGTGCCGCTGCTGCACGTGTCGACCGACTACGTCTTCCCGGGCGACGGCACGCGGCCGTACGAGCCCTCCGACGGGACCGGGCCGCGTTCGGCGTACGGGCGCACGAAGCTCGCGGGCGAGGAGCGGGTGCTCGCGGCGTGGGACCGCTCGTGGGTGGTGCGGACCGCGTGGGTGTACGGGCGGCACGGGTCGAACTTCGTGAAGACCATGGCGCGCTTGGCGGGGTCCCGCGAGCAACTGTCCGTTGTGGACGACCAGGTCGGGTCGCCGACGTGGTCGCTCGACCTCGCGCGCGGCCTGGTGTCGTTGGCGTCGCTGGTCGTCGCCGGCGGCCCGCCCGCGCGGGTGCTGCACGCGACCAACGCCGGCGAGACCACGTGGTGCGGGTTCGCGCGGGCGGTGTTCGAGGAGCTGGGCCTGGACCCGGCGCGGGTGCTGCCGTGCACGACCGACGAGTTCCCCCGGCCCGCGCGCCGGCCCGCGTACTCGGTGCTGTCCGGGAAGGCGTGGGAGGAGGCGGGCCTGCCGCCGCTGCGGCACTGGCGGGAGGCGCTGTCCGAGGCGGTGGCGTCGCGCGCGGTGCCGTGAACCGCGCCGTGGGCAACGGTGTGAACCGCGCCGTGAGCGGCGCAGTGAGCAGCGGCGTGAACCGCGCCGCCAACCGCCGGCGGCGTGCTCGCGCGGGTCACGGCAGCGGGTACTCCGCGTGCACGTCGCCGTCGAACAGCCGCCAGTAGAAGGCGTTCAGCCTCGCCGCGTCGGGCGCGTGCCGGGCCAGGACCCCGGCCACGGCCGGCGGCACGTCCCCCGGGACGTCGCCGGCCGCGCACCGGCGCACGTACTCGTTGCGCGCCACCGGGACGGTCTCGGCCGGCACCCCGCACACCGAGGTCACCAGCCAGTTGACCAGCCGCATGGCGGCGTAGCCCGCGTCGTGGCCGGCGTTGCGCCGCACGAAGTCGCGCTCCTCGGCCGACAGGTCGAAGCGCGGCGAGGTGGCCAGCCCGAAGTCGGTGAGGTGGAGCCGCCCGCCGTCGACGCGCAGGTTGCCGAGGTGCCCGTCCAGGTGCAGCAGCTCGTGGCGGCGCAGCGAGGCCACGATCCGCCCCAGCTGCTCCTCGACCTCCTCGGCCTTGCCCGCCGGGTCCTCGGCCAGCCAGTCGACCGCCGGGCGGGGCAGGTGCTCGAAGAACAGCACCAGGCTGCTCGTCGCGGCGGCCAGGGCAGCCAGGCGGGCGCGCACGGCCGGGTGGCCGTCGAGCGTGGCGACGACCGCGTCGACGTCGGCGTGCTCGGCCGCGACGGGCGGGCGGCCGGGCAGCACCCGCCAGTGGTGGAGCAGCGGGAACGCCTCGGCCTCGCCGGCCAGGACCGCGTCGGTGAGGATCTCGTTGGCGGCCAGCTCGCGCCAGGCGTTGAACCCCGGGCTCGCGACGCCGTACTGGCAGAACACCGGCAGGCCGAACAGGTTCGCGGTGGAGCGGGGGTGCGCCAGCTCCAGGTCGGTCAGCGGGACGCGCTTGACGAACACCGGCAGGCCGCCGACGTCGAGCACCGCCGTGCCACCGCCCACGCCCGCGGTCTCCCCGGCGCCGACGAGCGCGGCCAGCCCGGTGTCGTCGTGCGAGGAGAGGAGCGCGGACAGCTCCTCGTGGCGGGCGCGCCTGGCGGCGGGCGTGGCGGCGGTCATGCTCCGATCATGCCCGTCCCCGGCGGGCCGTACCGTGGTGCCGCGATGGAGACCGTGACCCTGGCCGAGCGCCCCGACCTGGCGCAGGCGACCTACGACATCCCCTACCCGGACGGCTCGCCCGCGTTCATGCGCGGGAACCTGGCGTCGCTGCTCGTCCGGGGCGGGCGGGTGGTCCGGCGCTGGCCGCACCTGGTGGTGGCGGCGCTGGAGGACGGCCGGCCGGTGGCGCGGGGGATCGTGGTGCCGTTCTCGTCGGCCCGCGACGCGCTCCCGTCGGGGTGGGACGAGGCGGCCGTGTGGGCGGCGGAGGACGCGCTCGACGGGGTGGCGTGCGACGTGGCGTGCGCGTTGGAGATCGCGGTGCACCCCGCCCGCGCGGGGCGCGGGCTGTCGTCGGTGGTGCTGGGCGCGATGAGGTCGGCGGTCCGGGCGGCCGGGCTGACGTCGCTGCTGGTGCCGTTGCGGCCGCCGGACAAGGCGGCTGAGCCGGAGGCGCCGATGGCGGAGTACGCGGCCCGGGTGCGGGCGGACGGGCTGCCCGCGGACCGGTGGCTGCGGACGCACGTGCGGGCGGGTGGCCGGGTCGAGGGCGTGGCGTCGTGCTCGTCGACCGTGGCCGCGCCGCTGGAGCGCTGGCGGGAGTGGACCGGGCTGCCGTTCGACCGCGACGGGCCCGTGCAGGTGCCGGGTGCGCTGGCGCCCGTGCACGTGTCGGTCGCGCACGACCACGCCGTGTACGTCGAGCCGAACGTGTGGGTGCGCCACCCGGTCTGACCCGCACGGGTCAGACCTCGCGCCACTCCACGGCGGTGGGCCGCCCGCCGGTGGCGAGGAAGTCCTTCAGCGCGGCGGCCAGCACCTCGACCGGCACGCCGGAACCCGCCGGGTAGTCGACGTCCTCCGTGCGGTGCGCGGGCGAGCCCGGTTCGCCGCTCAGCACCGCGTAGTCGTGCTCCGGGTCGGCGTAGGTGAGGTAGCCGTAGCCGTCGTGGACGGCGGTGACCACGTCGTGGTCGGGGATCCGGGTGGCGCCCGGCGCGCCGAGCAGGCCCTCGGTGTCGGTGATGAGGTCGCGTTCGAGGTGTTCGAGCGTCGCCGGGCCGGCGCCGGGTTCGGCGAGGCGGGCCAGCAGCGCGTCCACGTCCTCCGGCGCGCCGACGCCCAGGCTGTCGGCGGCGTCGGGGTTGTCCGGGTCGGAGATCGGCCACACGGCCGTGAAACTCATGGGCGGCATCATGGCAGCGGCTGCGGTGGGTGACCACTCGAGGGGGGTGTTGGGCCGTTGGGGTGGGAGTGGTTCCCGGGGCTGGTTTTATCTTCGACCGATACGTGATCCTGTGCCGCATGGCCGAGCCCTCACCGGGTGCGACCGCGCCTCGCTCCGACAGCGAGCGTCAGCGGTTCCTGCGTCGTGTGTGCGCCGTGACCGGGTCACGGCAGGTTTCCTGGAGCGAGTTGAAGGAGCCCCGGCGCGAGGCGCGGGGCTCCTAGGGGCTGTCCTCAAAGCCAGATGAGCAGGGTGGCCAGGTCGAGCATGCCCCGGTAGGACACGGCGGTCT
>NZ_JBHWIE010000183.1:0-14778 GCF_042732085.1 Actinosynnema sp. NPDC059797 | reverse complement strand
CTCATGAATCGCGTGTCCACCCCTCGCGCACGGTGAAACCACCGCTCACGACCCTCCGGGGAGTGCCCGAACGCGTGATTCGTGGTGTCCGACCGGAGGACACGCGATGCCTGGGCGGAGGACACGCGCGGATGTGGGGTTCGTGAGGGCTGAGTGCATGACTCGCCCGGGCTGAGTGCATGACTCGCCGGGGCTGGGGGCATGACACGCGAGGGGTGGAGGCATGACTCGCGTGTGTGGGGGAGGGGAGGGGAGGAGCCGGGTTAGCAGTGGACTTCGCGGGCGCCCTGCAGGTTGGCGGCGTTCAGGGACGGCGGGGCGGCGGCCTCGGCGGCCTGGCCGCCCTGCTGCTCCGGCTGCTGCTCCGCCCACGCGGCCAGCTGGTCGAGCACCTTGCGGGCGTCGCTGTTCGGCTTCACCTCGCCGAACTTCTTGCCGATCGCCACGTCCACCGTCGCGTCCTGCCGGTCGTCGCGCACCAGTTCCAGGCACGGCTCGACCAGGCTCAGCGTGCGGGCCGCGCCGGCGCCGGGCGCGCCGAACCGGATCTGGCCCCGGCACGTCATGTCCTGCGCCGGGTACACCGGGTCGTTGCCCGGGTCCGCCGCCTGGGTCATCCCCAACTCGGCGAGCGACGTCGCCACGAACCGGGCCTGGTTGCGCTGCGTGCTCGCGTTGAACACCCGGAAGTGAACCTCGCTCACCGGGACGGGGTCGGTGCGGTCCAGCGCGTCGTGCGCCAGCACCGTCCCCGGGGTGGGCGCGGCCCCCGCCGGGGCGCCTGACGCCGGTGCCCCGCCGGGCGGGTCGCAGCGGATCGCCGCGTCCACGTCGCCGGCCTCGGACAGCACCCGGTTCCACACCACCACCGCGGTCACGGCCAGCACCAGGAACAGGGCCAGCGCCGGCAACGGCCGTCGCTTCCGGTACCGCGACGACCCGCTTCCTCCCGTACCGGGTCCCACCGTCCGCCGACCTCCCCATGGCGCAGTGCTGATGGTGATCAGGCTATGCCTCGCCCCGTCGCCCCGCGCCTCGGGTCGGCGGTAGCGCGCCGTTATCACCCGGTCGCGGACGGTTGACGGCGCGCAGGGCGCCGCAGCACGGGCGAGACAGGTGGGCACTGCCTCCCCGAAGCCTATCGGTCCAGCGTGTGAAGGGCGTGTTACCCGTCTGCTCAATTAGGGGGAACCCGCTGCACACCTCCCCTGAGGATGAGCTACCCTCTCGGCGCTCCGCGCAGGGCCGGACACCGGGAAGCGTCGACGACAGGGGGTTGGCGCCCGGCCGCGAGAGCGAGACCTCCGTCACTGGGGACGGAGGGCACAAACAGGGGCGCTGGGACGTTAACCAGCGACACGAACAGTCTCCGTTGACCGCAGGGGTGTGAAAGAAAGATGGCGACCGACTACGACGCGCCGCGTCGCAGCGAGGCGGACGAACTCGCTGAGGACTCCCTTGAGGAGCTGAAGGCGCGGCGCAACGAAACGCAGTCCGGGGTCGTCGACATCGACGAGGACGCGACCGCCGAGAACTTCGAGCTGCCTGGTGCGGACCTGTCCGGCGAGGAGCTCACGTTCAAGGTCCTGCCCAAGCAGGCCGACGAGTTCACCTGCTCCAAGTGCTTCCTGGTGCACCACCGCAGCAGGCTGGCGGAGGAAGTCGGCGGTCAGTACATCTGCCGCGACTGCGCCTGAGCGGTACCGAGCCCGACCGAAACCAGCACCGGAACCAGCACACCGGCACCGACACCGACAACCAGATCTGGGCGCTCACCCCTCCGCCGGGGTGGCGCCCAGTCCCGTTGAGGGATGTCCCGACGACAATTCACCGGTTGCGCAGCACCGCTGCCAACTCTTCCGCCGAACGCACGCTGAACAGCCAGTACGGCGTCGGGTCCTGCGGGTCCTCCAGCCGCACGCGGACCATCGGCCCGACCCACCCGCGGTGGGCGACGAACGCCATCGGGTCGAGGTTGGGCCCCATCGCCTTGCGCTTGGTCTTCGCGTCGAAGACCTCGACCTCGCCGAGCAGCTCCAGCGGCACGTGCGCCTCGCCGACGCGCAGCTCGCCGCCGGACACCTCGACCTTCACCGAGCCCAGCCGCACGAGCAGCAGCACGACCAGCGGCAGCAGGACCGCGTAGGGCAGCCACGACCGCACGCCCGGGAACCCCATGTGGATCTCGGCGGCCAGCAGGGCCGCCGCGGCCAGGGGCAGCGGCCAACCCCACCACGGGACGAACAACCGCTCGCGGAACGCGGTCGGGGCGGTCACAGCACTCTCGCTCACGCCACCAGGGTAGTCTCGCGCGCCGTGCCCAGCGTCGAGGTCCTGCTGTCCCGGCTCGATCCCTCAGTGCCACTCCCGGCCTACGCCCGTCCGGGTGATGCCGGCGCGGACCTGGTGACGACCACCGACGTGGTGATCGAACCGGGTGAGCGCGCCGTGGTCGGCACGGGGATCTCCATCGCGCTGCCCGAGGGCTACGCCGCGTTCGTGCACCCGCGTTCGGGGCTCGCCGCGCGCGTCGGGCTGAGCGTGGTCAACGCACCGGGCACGATCGACGCGGGCTACCGGGGCGAGATCAGGGTGTGCCTGGTCAACCACGACCTGCGCGAGCCGATCGCGCTCACGCGCGGTGACCGGATCGCCCAGCTGGTGGTGCAGAAGGTGGAGCACGCCGTGTTCCGCGAGGTCGACGAGCTGCCGGGGTCCGCGCGCGGTGCCGGCGGCTACGGCTCTACTGGCGGGCACGAGGTGCTCGCCCGGACGGAGGGGTGAAGGCGATGTTCGGAAAGCGCCGCAAGCGCGGTAGGCACTCCGCGAACCGGGGGACGGCGCAACCCGAGGTCGAGTTCGACGCCGCGGACGTGCCCGAGGACGGTCCGTTCGACGAGGCGCAGGCCCCCGACGACGGCCTGAACAGGCTCGACCTGGGCTCGATCCGACTGCCGGTGCCCGACGGCGCCCAGCTCCAGGTGGAGATGGACCCGTCCGGCGCGGTGCGGGCCGTGCACCTGCTCACCGGTGTCGGGCAGCTCACCGTGAGCGCGTTCGCCGCGCCGCGCAGCGACCGGCTGTGGCCGGAGGTCAGCGGCGAGATGATCGCCCAGTTCAAGTCCGACGGGTTCCGGATCCTCCGGGAGAACGGCGAGTGGGGCGAGGAGATCGCGGCGCGCAACAACGAGGTGCACCTGCGCGTGGTCGGCGTCGACGGCCCCCGCTGGATGCTGCGCGGCATCGCGGCGGCGCCCAACGAGGAGATGGCCGTCCAGGCGGCGCAGGCCCTGTACGTGTTGATGCGTGACACGGTCGTGGTGCGCGGCGAGCAGCCGATGCCCGTGCGCACGCCGCTGCCGATCGAGCTGCCCGAGGCCATCGCGCGGCACATCCAGGCCCAGCAGCAGGGCTGACCGGACGGGGTGACCCCGCGGCGCCGACCCGACGGCTTAGCCCCGACCGGGTTAACCCGTTCGGGTCACCCCAACGCCTCGGTGTACGCGGCGAGCGCGGCGCGGCCCAGGACCTCCGGGTCCGCGCCGAGCGCCGCCAACGTCGTCGTGCGCAGAGCGCCACGAGGCAGGGCGTCCACCCACCTACGAGCGATTTCCAACGGGTGAACGGGGTCGTCGGCACACGCGGCGACCCCCACCGGCACCGCCAACCCGCCCAGCTCGGCCGCCGTCGGCGCGCGGGACCCCGCGGCCTCCCGCAGCACGCTCGCCAGCCGCGCCCCGTACCGGGGCCACGCGCGCCGCAGCTCGTCCCCGAGCCACCCGTCCACGCCGGTCAGCGCGGCCTCCACCCCCGCCGCCTCCACCGCCGCGGCGCTCGCCGACGCCGCCAGCGCGGCGGGCGCGCCGTCCGCCGGACCGAGCCACGCGGGCAGCGCCGCCAGCACCCCCGCGCACCGCCCGGGGTGCCGCACCGCCCACGCGGTCGCCACGTGCGCGCCGAGCGAAACGCCCCCGACCAGCAGCGGAGTGCCCGACCAGGCCGCGTCCAGCGCCTCGACGCACTCCCGGACGCCCCGCACCGCGGGCGTGACCAGCGTGAGCCCGGCCTCGGCCAGCGGGCGCGCGAACACCCGCCCGACGAACACCTCGTCGGAGGCCGTGCCGGGCAGGAGAACGGCATGTGACGAGCTCATGGCCGCAGATCCTCCCCCAGTCGGATACTCGAACGGGTGTAGCTGGTTACCCTGGCTCTCAGACGGGCTTCGCTGTCGAGGCCCCGCGCACTCTCCTGGAGTCGGGGATGACTGGTACCGGGGGCGGCTACTGGCGCCGCCTCGTGCGTCGGCTGAGCGCCGACGCGAGCGAGCTGGACGCCGACGACCTCTCGCGAAAAGTCGAGGCGGTCGGTGCCGTACGGGCGTGTGACTGCAAGTCCGGGCAGGAGGTGACCGTGCTCGGCAGGTTGCGCAGCGTGGAGCTGTGCCCGCGCGACGCCGCCGCCACCCTGGAGGCGGAGCTGTTCGACGGAACCGAGGGCGTCACGCTCGTGTGGCTGGGCCGCCGGCGGATCGCGGGCATCGAGCCGGGCCGCACGATCAAGGCCAAGGGCCGGATCGCGGTGCGCGACGGGCGCAAGGTGCTCTACAACCCCTACTACGAACTGCAGAACGCTTCATGACCAAGGTTGAGGAGACGGAAGAGCGGCAGCCGACCCTGCTGGAGCAGATGGGCGGCGTCAGCGGACTGGCGTTCTCCTCGCTCCCCGTGGTCGTGTTCGTGGCGGTCAACGCCCTCGCTGGGCTGATGCCCGCGATCTGGTCCGCGCTCGGCTCGGCGGTGCTCATCGGCGTCGTGCTGGCCATGCGCAAGGGCTCGATCCAGCCCGCCGTCTCGGCGGTCTTCGGCGTCGGCATCGCGGCGTTCATCGCCTACCGGACCGGCGACGCCAAGGGCTTCTTCCTGTTCGGCATCTGGCAGAGCCTCGTCTACGGCGGCGTGTTCCTGCTGTCCATCCTGGTGCGGTGGCCGCTGGCGGGCGTGATCTGGAACGCGCTCAACTCCCAGGGCAGCGCGTGGCGGAAGGACCGGGCGAGCGTCCGGGACTACGACATCGCCACCCTGGTGTGGGCGCTGGTCTTCTTCTCCCGGTTCGTGGTGCAGCGGTGGCTGTACGACGAGGCGTCCGTGGGCTGGCTGGCCGCCGCGCGGCTGGCCATGGGCTACCCGCTGATGGCGGTGGCGCTGGTGGTGACCGTGTGGGCCGTGCGGCGCTCGGACAAGCGCCTGAAGGCCGCGATCGCCCGCGAGGAGGAGGAGAACCGGGAGGCCGAGGAGCGCCTGCGCGCGCAGGCCGCCCAGGCCCAGGCGTCCCCCGAGCACCGGCCGAGCGTCTACGAGCAGCTGGCCAACCCGCCCGCGCCGACCGACGAGGGCCGGGTGGCCGCCAGACCGGACGAGCGCTGAGCCCGGCGAGCACTCGGCCCGACGAACGCTCAGCCCGACGAACGCTCAGTCGGACGAGCACCGGGCCTGACGAGCGCTGAGGCTGACGAGCGCCGGGCCTGACGAGCGCCGAGTCCGACCAGCGCTGAGCCGTCACGCTACGCAGGGGTCCCCGCCCAGGGGACCCCTGCTTTCACTCTGCCGGTGGGCACCGACGAAACCTGGCGCCGGCGGCCCGCCTGTGGACAACCCCGCAGCCTGTGGACAACCGCCGTGAGCACCCCTGCCGCCACGAGTGCCCCTGCCGCCTCAGCACCCCCGCCGACTCAGCACCCCCGCCGACTCAGCACCCCCGCCGACTCAGCGCCCCCGCCGCCTCAGTACCCCAGCGAGGACCGGATCTCCCGCTCCACGTCCGCCGCCGCCACGAACAGCAGCTCGTCCCCGCCCTCCAGCGTGTCGTCCGGCGACGGCACGATCACCCGCCCGCCCCGCAGGATGGTGACCAGCGCGGCGTCCCGCGGCAGCGCCAGCGAGTTCACCGGCGACCCGCCCAGCGGCGTGTCCTCCGGCAGGGTGATCTCCACCAGGTTCGCCTGCCCCTGCCGCAGCGTCATCAGCCGCACCACGTCGCCGACCGTCACGGCCTCCTCGACCAGCGCCGACAGGATCCGCGGCGTCGACACGGCCACGTCCACGCCCCACGACTCGGTGAACAGCCACTCGTTGGCCGGGTCGTTCACGCGCGCCACCACGCGCCGCACCGCGAACTCGGTCTTCGCCAGCAGCGACACCACCAGGTTGACCTTGTCGTCACCGGTGGCGGCGATCACCACGTCGCACAGCTGCATCCCGGCGTCCTCCAGCGAGGACAGCTCGCAGGCGTCGGCCTGCACCCACTCGGCCTGCTCCACGGTGTGCGGTTCGAAGTGGTTCCGGTCCCGCTCGATCAGCATGACCTGGTGCCCGTCGGCCACCAGCTCCGCGGCGATCGACCGGCCCACCGCGCCGGCACCGGCAATGGCGATGCGCACTCAGCTCTCCTCGGGTGCCTGGGCCGCGGCGGCGGCCACGTCGGTCACGGTGCCGGACAGGGCCGCCACGTACACCTGGTCGTCGGCCTGGAGCACGGTCTTCGACTCGGGCAGCACGCCCGTGCCGAACCGCATGATGAACGCCACCCGGCAGCCGGTGGCCTCCTGGAGGTCCCGCACCGAGCGCCCCACCCAGTCCTCGTGCAGGTCCAGCGGCATCACCGCGACCGTGCCGGACGGGTCGCGCCACGCCGTGGCGGTGCCCTCGGGGATCAGCATCCGCAGGAACCGGTCGGTCGACCAGGGCACGGTCGCCACGGTCGGGATGCCCAGCCGCTCGTACACGGCGGCGCGCTTCTCGTCGTAGATGCGGGCGACCACGGCCTCCACCCCAAACGTCTCCCGCGCCACCCGCGCCGAGATGATGTTGGAGTTGTCGCCGCTGGACACGGCCGCGAACGCGCCGGCCCGCTCGATGCCCGCCTCGATGAGAACCCGCTGGTCGAAGCCGTTGCCGACGACCTGCTGCCCGTGGAAGTCGGACCCGAGGCGCCGGAAGGACTGGACGTCCTTGTCGATCACCGCGACCTGGTGGTCCAGGCGCTCCAGGGCCCTGGCCAGGGAGGAGCCCACCCGGCCGCACCCCATGATCACCACGTGCACGTAAGCCTCCCGAACGACATTTACGCAGAACCTACTCACGACTACTCCGACCAGGGGACGGGGACCCCCTACGCTTTCCCCCCGTGTCCAAGCTCGCAACCGCGGCCAAACGCCTCCTCGTGGGCAGGCCGTTCCGCAGCGATCGGCTAGCCCACACGCTGCTGCCCAAGCGCATCGCCCTGCCGGTCTTCGCCTCGGACGCGATGTCGAGCGTGGCCTACGCGCCGGAGGAGATCTTCCTGGTCCTGTCGGTGGCAGGGCTGTCCGCCTACTCGTTCGCACCGTGGGTGGGCGTGGTGGTGGTCGTCGTCATGCTGACGGTGGTGGCGAGCTACCGGCAGAACGTGCACGCCTACCCGTCCGGCGGCGGCGACTACGAGGTCACCACGGTCAACCTGGGCCGGAGGGCCGGGCTGACGGTCGCGAGCGCGCTGCTGGTCGACTACATCCTCACCGTCGCCGTCTCCATCTCCTCGGCCGCCGCGAACATCGGCTCCGCCATCCCCTTCGTCGCCACCCACAAGGCCGAGTTCGCGGTCGTCGCCATCGTCCTGCTCACCGCGGTCAACCTCCGGGGTATCCGGGAATCGGGCAGCGCATTCGCGGTCCCGACCTACGCGTTCATGGTCGGCGTCATGGTCATGGTCGGCTACGGCCTGTACCGGGGCTTCGTCGCGGGCGACGAGCTGCGCGCCGAGAGCGCGGGCTTCGAGCTGCGCGCCGAGGACGACCACCTCGTCGGCCTGGCGTTCGTGTTCCTGGTGCTGCGCGCGTTCTCCTCCGGCTGCGCCGCCCTGACCGGCGTGGAGGCGATCAGCAACGGCGTGCCCGCCTTCCGCAAGCCGAAGTCGCGCAACGCGGCGACCACGCTGCTGATGATGGGCCTGATCGCGGTCACCATGCTGATGGGCCTGATCGTGCTGGCCCAGCTCACGGGCGTGAAGATGGCCGAGGACCCGGCGCACCAGCTCGTCGGCGCGCCCGAGGGCTACGAGCAGAAGACCATGGTCGCGCAGATCGCGGGCGCGGTGTTCGACGGCTTCCCGGTCGGCTTCTACTTCATCACGACCGTCACCGCCCTGATCCTCGTGCTCGCGGCCAACACCGCGTTCAACGGCTTCCCGGTGCTCGGCTCGATCCTCGCCCAGGACCGCTACCTGCCCCGCCAGCTGCACACCCGCGGCGACCGGCTGGCGTTCAGCAACGGCATCGTCTTCCTCGCGGGCGCGGCGATCATCCTGGTGGTGGCGTTCGACGCGGAGGTCACCAAGCTCATCCAGCTCTACATCGTGGGCGTGTTCGTCTCGTTCACGATGAGCCAGGCGGGCATGATCCGGCACTGGAACCGGCTGCTCGCGCACGAGACCGACGAGAACGCCCGCCGCCGGATGCGTCGCTCGCAGGCCATCAACGGGTTCGGCCTGGCCATGACCGCGTCGGTGCTGGTGGTGGTGCTGATCACGAAGTTCACCAAGGGCGCCTGGATCGCCATCGCCGCGATGGCGGCCATCTACGCCCTGATGACCGCGATCCGCAAGCACTACGACCGGGTCGCCGAGGAGCTGCGCCAGCAGGAGAGGCAGAAGCTGCTGCCCGCCCGCAACCACGCCATGGTGCTGGTCTCGAAGCTGCACATGCCCACGCTGAGGGCCCTGGCCTACGCCAAGGCGACCCGCCCCGACATCCTGGAGGCGGTGACGGTGAACGTGGACGACACCGACACCCGCCGCCTGGTGCGCGACTGGGAGAAGGAGAACTTCAAGGTACCGTTGAAGGTGATCGAGTCGCCCTACCGCGAGATCACCAAACCGGTCCTGGACTACGTCCGGCGCGTCCGCACCGACAACCCGCGCGACGTGGTGACGGTGTTCATCCCCGAGTACGTGGTGGGCCACTGGTGGGAGCAGTTCCTGCACAACCAGAGCGCGCTGCGGCTCAAGGGCAGGCTGCTGTTCCAACCGGGCGTGATGGTGACCAGCGTGCCCTGGCAGCTGGCCTCGTCGAAGAAGGTCACGCACAAGGACGACGACGTGTACGCCCCCGGCGCGGTCCGCCGCGGCCTGGACAACAGGGGGCAGGAGGAGCGGAAGCGCGAGTGAGCACCACCTGGGAGCACCGGCTGATCGAGGTCGAGGTCGGCGCGGTCGCCCACGGCGGGCACTGCGTGGCCAGGCACGAGGGCCGCGTCGTGTTCGTCCGGCACGCCCTGCCCGGCGAGCGCGTCGTGGTCCGGGTCACCGAGGACACCGGCGGCTCGTTCTGCCGCGGCGACGCCGTGGAGGTCCTCACGCCCTCGCCGGACCGCGTCGAGCCGCCGTGCCCCTTCGCCGGCCCCGGCCTGTGCGGCGGCTGCGACTGGCAGCACGCCTCGTGGCCCGCGCAGCGCGCGCTGAAGGCCGCGGTGGTGCGCGAGCAGCTCCAACGCCTCGCCGGCCTGGACCGCGAGGTCGTCGTCGAACCCCTGCCCGGCGGCCCGGTGGACTGGCGCACCCGGATGCGCCTGGCCGTCGGCCCGGACGGCAGGCCCGGGTTCCGCGCCCACCGCAGCCACGCGGTCATCCCCGTCGACCACTGCGTCATCGCCGTCCCGCACGCCCTGGACGACGCGCTGGCCCGCACCTGGCCGCCGAAGTCCGAGCTGGTCGTCACCCACGACGCCGAGCACCGCGGCCACCTGGTCGAGGTCGGCCCGCCCACGGCCCGCCGCGGCCGCCGCCCCGTCCCCGGACCGGCCCGCCGCCGCCGGGGCGACGGCATCGCCACCGAGAAGGCCGCCGGCCGCACGTGGGAGGTGCACGCGGACGGCTTCTGGCAGGTCCACCCGGCCGCCGCGGACACCTTCGCCGCCGTGGTCCGCGAGTGGGCCGCCTGCCGCCCCGGCGAACGCGCCTGGGACCTCTACGGCGGCGCGGGCCTGTTCGCGTCCGTGCTGGCCGAGCAGGTCGGCCCCACCGGCTCCGTCGCCGTGGTCGAGTCGTCCACCCGGGCGGTGCGGGACGGCCGGGCCAACCTCGCCGACCTGGCCCAGATCACCTGGCACCCCGGCAGCACCGAAGCGGTCCTGGAGCGCCCCGAGTTCACCGGGCACCACCCGGACGTCGTCGTGCTCGACCCGCCCCGCAAGGGCGCGGGCAAGGCGGTGGTCGCCGCCATCGCCGACCACCGCCCCGCGCGCGTGGTGTACGTCGCATGCGACCCGGCCGCCCTGGCCCGCGACATCGCCGTCTTCGCCGATCACGGCTACGCGCTCACCCGGCTCAGGGCGTTCGACGCGTTCCCCATGACCCACCACGTGGAGTGCGTGGCCCTGCTCGAACCCGACCATCTCAGCAAGTGGTCCGTAGACTGACCGGACGAAACGGGGAGTCGAACCCACAGGGCGAGGTGGAGCGAGTGACGCTGCTGGAATCCGTGCACGGACCGGCGGACCTGAAACGGCTGGGTGCCGACGAGCTGGTCCGCCTCGCCGAGGAGATCCGGCGCTTCCTGGTCGAGAAGGTCTCGCGCACCGGTGGGCACCTCGGGCCCAACCTCGGTGTCGTCGAGCTGACCATGGCCGTGCACCGGGTCTTCGACTCCCCGCACGACTCGGTCGTGTTCGACACCGGGCACCAGAGCTACGTGCACAAGGTCCTCACCGGCCGCCGCGACGGCTTCGACTCGCTGCGCCAGAAGGGCGGCCTGTCCGGCTACCCCTCCCGGGCGGAGAGCGAGCACGACGTCGAGGAGAACAGCCACGCCTCGACGGCCCTGTCCTACGCCGACGGCCTGGCCAAGGCCTACCAGCTCACCGGCCAGCGCCGGCACGTCGTCGCGGTCGTCGGCGACGGCGCCCTGACCGGCGGCATGTGCTGGGAGGCGCTGAACAACATCGCCTCCGGCGCCGACCGCCCGGTCGTCATCGTCGTCAACGACAACGGCCGCTCCTACTCGCCGACCATCGGCGGCCTGGCCGACCACCTGTCGTCGCTGCGCCTCCAGCCCGGCTACGAGCGCGCCCTGGAACGCGGCAAGACCGCCATCCAGTCCGCCCCGATCGTCGGCAAGCCCCTCTACGCGGCCCTGCACGCGGCCAAGCGCGGCATCAAGGACGCCATCAGCCCGCAGGCCATGTTCGAGGACCTGGGCCTCAAGTACATCGGCCCGGTGGACGGCCACGACCACGCCGTCCTCGAATCGGCCCTGCGCCGCGCCAAGTCCTTCGGCGGACCGGTCATCGTGCACACCGTCACCCGCAAGGGCAACGGCTTCGCCCCCGCGGAGAACCACGAGGCCGACCAGATGCACGCCACCGGCGTCATCGACCCCATCACCGGCGAGAACATCGGCCCGTCCAAGCGCACCTGGACCCACGTCTTCGCCGACGAGCTGGCCGCCCTGGGCGGCGAGCGCCCCGACCTGGTCGCCATCACCGCCGCCATGCGCGGCCCGACGGGCCTGGACAAGTTCGCGGGCCTCTACCCCGACCGCTGCTTCGACGTCGGCATCGCCGAGCAGCACGCCATGACCTCCGCCGCGGGCCTGGCCATGGGCGGCATGCACCCGGTCGTGGCGATCTACGCCACCTTTCTCAACCGCGCGTTCGACCAGCTCCTCCTCGACGTCGCCATGCACAAGCAGGGCGTCACCGTCGTCCTCGACCGCGCGGGCATCACCGGCCCCGACGGCGCCTCCCACCACGGCATGTGGGACCTGTCCATCTGCGGCCTGGTCCCCGGCATCCACGTGGCCGCGCCCCGGGACGCCGCCTCGCTGCGCGAGCAGCTGCGCGAAGCGGTCCAGATCGCCGACGCCCCCTCCGTCATCCGCTACCCCAAGGCCTCGGTGGGCCCCGACCTGCCCGCCGTGGAGCGGATCGGCACCGCCGACGTCCTCCGCCGCGACGGCGACGACGTCCTCCTGATCACCGTCGGCGCCTTCGGCGAACTGGGCCTGGCCGCCGCCCAGCGCCTGGCCGACCAGGGCATCGGCGTCACCGTCGTGGACCCCCGCTGGATCTTCCCGGTCTCCCGGGACCTGGTCACCCTGGCCGCCACCCACCGCCTGGTCGTCACCGTCGAGGACAACGGCAGGCACGGCGGCTTCGGCTGGGCCCTGGCCGCGGCCCTGCGCGACGCCGAGGTGGACGTCCCCCTCAGGGACCTGGGCATCCCCCAGCAGTTCCACCAGCACGGCGAACGCGCCGAGGTCCTCGCCGACCTGGGCCTCACCGCCCAGGACGTGGCCCGCCGCATCACCGAGTGGGTAGCCGCCGCAGAACCGGCGGAAATGGACGCGACCGTGGAGAAGTAACCCGACCACCCACGCACACGGTGGTCGCCCACCACACCCGGGGCCCTCGTGTTCCCCCGTATGGCCTGGGCGCAGCCCTACCGCGCTTGTCAAGGGGTCCGCACGCCCTTCGCGGACCCCTTGACAAGGGTGGTTGCCTCAGGCAGGCCATGCGGGGGAACACGAGCCCACGCCCTTCCCCCCGGAAGCCTGCCCAGCGGCGAGCGACCGCTCTTAAGCCCGTGAACCCCCAGCTCCTTCCCTAAGCAGCCTCTCAGGAACATGTGGCACCTTTGTGAGGTGCGGATCCTGGTAGTCGAGGACGAGGTGCCGCTGGCCGACGCGATCGCGCGCGGTCTGCGGCGCGAGGGCATGGCGGTGGACGTCGCCTACGACGGCGAGACGGGCCACGAGAAATCGACCGTCACCCGGTACGACGTGGTCGTGCTCGACCGCGACCTGCCCGGCATGTCCGGCGACGAGCTGTGCAAGGAGATCCTCAGCTCCGGCGCCCTCACCAGGGTCATGATGCTCACCGCCAGCGCCGGCGTGGACGACCGCGTCGCGGGCCTCTCCCTGGGCGCCGACGACTACCTGGCCAAGCCCTTCGCGTTCCCCGAGCTGGTCGCCCGCGTCCGCGCCCTGGCCCGCCGCGCCACCCCCGCCACCCCGCCGCTGCTCACCGCCCGCGACGTCGAGCTGGACCCCGCCCGGCGCACCGTGCGCCGCGCCGGCCGCCCCGTCGAGCTGACCCGCAAGGAGTTCGGCGTCCTGGAGGTGCTGCTCGCGGCCAAGGGCTCCGTGGTCTCCAGCGAGGAGCTGCTCGAACGCGTCTGGGACGAGAACGCCGACCCCTTCACCACCACGGTCCGCGTCACCGTCATGACGCTGCGCAAGAAGCTCGGCGAGCCGGGCATCATCGACACGGTGGTCGGCTCCGGCTACCGGGTGCCCACGGCAGGCTCCGCTGAGCTCTGACCTGGCCCGCAGGCGCGGACCCGGGCTGCGGACGCGCCTCACCCTCCTCGCCACCGGGCTCGTCGCGTTCGTCAGCGGCCTGCTCCTCCTGCTCGGCTGGCTCCTCGTCGGGCGGGTCATCGCCTCGTCACCCCGGTTCGCCGAGGGCAGCACGGTCATCGTCGACGGGCGCGAGGTCGACGCCGCCGTACTCATGGACGTCCTCGGCGACCAGGCCCGCGCGGACGTGCTGAGGTCCGGCTCCATCGCCTTCCTCTGCGTGGTGGCCGCCGCCGCGCTGCTCGCCTGGACCGTCACCGGGCGCGTCCTCCAACCCGTGCACGACGTCACCGACGCGGCCCGCCGCCTGTCCGCCGAGTCCCTCGGCGAACGCCTGCGCCTCGACGGCCCCCGCGACGAGGTCGCCGAGCTGGCCGACACCTTCGACGAGATGCTCGACCGGCTCCAGGCCGCGTTCGAGTCGCAACGGCGGTTCGTCGCCAACGCCTCCCACGAGCTGCGCACCCCCCTCGCCGTGGTGCGCACCGAGCTGGACGTCACGCTCGCCGACCCGGACGCCGACGTCGCCGAGCTGCGCCGCATGGCCTCCGTCGTGCGCGGGGCGACCGAACGCGCCGAGCAGCTGGTCAGCGCGCTGCTGCTGCTCGCGCGCACCGACGGGCTCGGGCTCGCGGTGCGCGAACCCGTCGACCTGAACGCCGTGGTGGAGTCCGCGTGGCGGGCCGTTCGCGCCGAGGCCGCCGAGCGCGGCGTCCGCGCCACCTTCCGCACCAACCCCGCGCCCGCCGTCGGGGACCCCGCCCTGCTGGAGCGGATCGCCGGCAACCTCCTGGAGAACGCCGTCCGGCACAACCTGCCCAACGGGTGGATCGAGGTGCACACCGAGGGCGGGCCCGAGTGGACGCTGCTGCGGGTGTCGTCGTCCGGGCCCGTCATCGCCCCCGACCGGGTGGACGAGCTGTTCGAGCCGTTCCGCCGGGGTGGGGCGGACCGGACCGCGCGGACCGGCACCGGGCTCGGCCTGTCCATCGTGCGGGCCGCCGTCGCAGCTCACGGGGGTCAGGTGCACGCCACGGCGGTGCACGGGGGCGGGCTCTCGGTCGCCGTGCACCTGCCTTCAAAACTCGTTTGAGTGGTCCCGGTCACACCAAAGCGGGTTTAGCGGGTGCCACAGGTGCTCCCACCTGCGCAAACAGGGCTCCGGGACCCGGATTTGTCTCTGCGTTGGGCGGCGTGTAACTTTCTCTCTGTCAGCGCGGAACGGGCCGGACAGACCGGAACGGAGCGCGGGACACAAGCCCCGGATCGAAGCCACTGGAAACAGTGCGGAGTGACGGTGAGCGCGTGTTCTTTGAGAACTCAACAGCGTGCCGAATAGCCAGTAAATTTATGATCCTCGTCAAGAGGATTCCTTTGAGATTGTTACTGGA
>NZ_JBHWIE010000182.1:0-14840 GCF_042732085.1 Actinosynnema sp. NPDC059797 | reverse complement strand
GCCCGCAACCCCGCGGGGGGGCGGGGTGTGACCAGGCCCGGTCGCTAACGGCGGACGGCGAACGACAGGCCGAAGTGGTTGAGCGTCGCGGGCAGCGGCGCCCGCAGCACCGGCACCTCCAGGTGGGGCCGCAGCACCTCCAGCATGGTGCTGCCCGCCACGAGCACGAGGTCGCGCCCGGGGCACGCGCCCGGCCCGCCGCTGAACGGCACGATGCCCGGGTCGGCGGGCAGCGGCCAGATGCCCGGCGCGTACTCGTCGGCGTAGGCCAGCCGGTCGGGGTCGCGGTGGAAGTAGGGCGCGAACACGACGAACGTGGTGCCCGCGGGCAGCCACGTGCCGTGCCAGTTCGTCGGCGCCGTGGACTCGCGCAGGATCACCGGCGTGGTCGGCCACAGCCGCGCCGACTCCCAGATCCCCTCGTGCCCCTCCGCGCCGATCGCCAGCGCCCGCATGGTGACGATCCCGGCGGCGTCGAACGCGAACAGCCAGTGCGGCGCCTGGCCCGCGACCTCGTCGGGCGGCGCGAGGCAGGCCAGGCTGTCCGGCTCGCCGCGCTCCAGGTGCTCGCGCAGCCGGGCGTCGAACCGCTCGCGCAGCCGGTCCCGCCTCGGGTGCAGGTAGGCCCAGTTGGCGTTGCCCCGGAGGGTCTTGAGCAGGTCGGTGACCTCCTCGTCCTCGCGGGCCGACGAGCCGAGCACGATGCGCCGGGCCGCCCGCCACCACGCCCGCGCGAACGCGTCCCAGGTGAGCTCGCCGACGGCGCGGGCGTGCCGCAGCAGCAGGTCGCCCTCGTCCCGGACGATGCCCCGCACGTCGATCTTCTCCGGTCGCAGCACCTCCTCGTTGAACCGCCGCCGCCGGGCGCGCTCCGCCCCGGTGGAGATGAGCACGCCGTGCGGCTGGAAGTGCTCCAGCGCCGCCCGCTTCTCCCGCGTGGCCAGGGCGAACGGCTCCGGCGACTCGGCGAGCAGGCGCGCCACGTCACCCGGGTCGAGCAGCAGCGCGACGCTGCGGCCGGTGACGCGCAGCCGGAGCGGTTCCGGCCCGTAGCGGGCGCGGAACCGCTTCAGGGTGGCCACCGCCAGGGCGTCCACCTGTGCCTTCTCCGCGAGCGCACCGACCGGCGGGCGGCGCAGGATCACGCCCTTGGCCAGCGTGGGGAGCAGCACGTGGGTGAACGCCCGGCCGGTGTCCGCCCTGGAGGCTACGGCCACGACCCCTCCTCGCAGTGGGCCACGACCAGCTCCCGGATCTCGCAGCCCTCGGGCTGCCGCAGGGCGAACACGATCGCGTCGGCCACGCGCTCCGGCGGGTTGAGCTTGCTGTCGTCCGGCGGCCGGTACTGCTCCTCGCGGTCGTCGAAGAAGCGCGTGCGCATCCCGCCGGGGATCACCAGCGTCACGCCGACCCGCCCGGCGGTCTCGGCGGCGAGCGCCCTGGTGAAGCCGACCACGCCGAACTTGGAGGCGCAGTAGGCGGTCGCGTCGCTCACCGCCTTGATGCCCAGCGTGGAGGCGATGGTGACCACGCGGCCGCCGTCCAGCAGCGGCAGCGCCGCCCGCACCACGGCGGCGGTGCCCAGCAGGTTCACCATGACCACCCGCTCCCAGTCGCCGGCGGGCACCTCGTCCAGCCGGCCGCACGCGTCGGTGCCGGCGGCGGTCACCACGGCCCGCAGGCCGCCGTTGCGCTCCGCGATCGCCGTGACCGCCCGCTCGGCCGCCCTGGTGTCGGACAGGTCGACCGACTCGAAGTCGGCCACCTCCGGCGACGACGGCGCGGCCTTGTCCAGCACCAGCGCCCTGCCGCCCAGCTCGTGCACCGCGTGCACCACGGCCGCGCCCAGCCCGGACGCGCCGCCCGTGACGAGCACGTTCCCGATGTCCCCTGTAACCGCCATCAACCCCTCCTGGAGAGCATTTCGGTGGTGGAGCGACCGCGGTGGTAGGGCACGACGACGGTGCGCCCGCCCCACCCCCGCACCAGCTCCGCTTCGGGCAGCGAATCCGCCGAGTAGTCGCCGCCCTTGACCCAGACGTCCGGCCGCAGCTCGGCCAGGACCCGTTCCGGGGTGTCCTCGTCGAACACGACCACGTCGTCCACGCAGCCCAGCGCGCGCAGCACCTCGACCCGGTCGTGCCGGCGGTTGACCGGCCGCTCCGGGCCCTTCAACCGGCGCACGGAGTCGTCGGAGTTCAGGCACACCACCAGGCAGTCGCCCAGCGAGCGGGCCGCGCGCAGGGTGCGGACGTGACCGGCGTGCAGCAGGTCGAAGCAGCCGCCGGTGGCGACGACGACGCCGCCGCGCGCCCGCACCCGCTCCACCGCCGACACCTGTGCCGACCTGGGCCGGGGCACCCGCTCGGCGGGCCGGAACCCGGACGCGCCGCCCCGCAGCAGGAAGTCCGCTGCCGAGGTGACCGCGGCGGCGACCGCGTCGTCCGTCGCCGCGCCCGCCATCAGGCGGGTGGCGGCGGTGACGGCGAACCGGTCGCCCGCGCCGCACGGGTCGAGCACCGGCACGTCCGGCGCGGGCACGGCCACCGGCGCGCCGCCCGCGTCGAGCAGCGCGCCCTTCGCGCCCAGCGTCACCACGACGGCGCGGGCGCCCCACCTGTCGCGCAGCGCGCGGGCGGCCTCCGCCGGGTCGGGGCGACCGCTGAACCTCCCCGCCTCGGCCGCGTTCGGGGTGACCAGCCGGGCGTCGGCCACCGGCGTCGGGCCGCGCGGGTGGGGGTCCCACACCACGGGCACGCGGTCGAGCACGGCGCGCAGCCGCTCGTCGCGCACCAGGCCGCGCCCGTAGTCGGAGACCAGCACGAAGTCGGCGTCCAGGACGGCGTCCAGCATCTCGTCGGTGACCTCCGGGACGCCGGGTCCGCCACCCCGGTCCACCCGGGCCAGCGAGTGGCCGCCGCAGCGCAGGCGCGTCTTGACCGCGGTGGGCGCGGACGACCGGCCCAGCACGACGGGCAGCCCGGCCAGCTCCTCGCGCAACCGGTGGCCGTCGGCGTCGTCGGCGATGGCGCTGACCAGCGTCACGTCGACCCCGTCGGCGGCGGCCAGCGCGGCGGCCAGGCCCGCGCCACCGGGCCGGGCGCGCTCCTCGGAGACGTCCAGCACGGGCGCGGGCGCGTCGGGGCAGACCCGCTCCACGGCGCCGTGCAGGTCCACGTCGAGCAGGCAGTCGCCGACCACGGCCAGCTTCACGACACCCTCCGTTCCTCGACGGGCAGCGCCGCCTCGAACGCCGCGCACAGCGCGTGCACCGCCACCAGCTGCGCCTCCTGGACGTTGGCCGTGTTGCCGGGCAGGCACAGCGCCTCGTCCGCGGCCTCGGCCAGCGGGTTCGGGCCCGGACCGGTCATCGCCCACACGTGCGCGCCCGCCTGCCGGCCCGCCTTCACCGCCTCCAGCAGGTTGGGGCTCGACCCGCTGGTGGACAGCAGCACCACCACGTCGTTGGGCCGGGCGTGCGCGGTGACCTGGCGGGCGAACACTTGCTCGTAGCCGTAGTCGTTGCCGATCGCGGTCACGCTGGAGGACTCCGCGCACAGCGCGATCGCCGAGAACGGCCGCCGGTCCTCGCGGAAGCGGCCCACCAGCTCGGCCGTCAGGTGCTGCGCCTCGGCCGCCGAACCGCCGTTGCCCGCGGCGAGCAGCCGGCCGCCGTCGCTGAGCCGGCGGGCCAGCACGGAACCCCACCTGGTCAGGCGCGGCGCCTGGGCGCGCAGCCCGGCCAGCGACTGGGCGAGTCCGTTCAGGTGCGTGTCGACGCTCATCGCGTGCCTCCCACGGCCACGGCGCTCCCGGCGGTCGCCCGCTCGTAAACGCGTTCGGTGTCCTCGGCGATCCGTTCCCACGTGTAGCGGGCGGCGACCCGGTCCAGCCCCGCCAGGCCGCACGCCTCCCGCCGCGCCCGGTCGACCAGCAGCGGGCCCAGCGCGCGGACCAGCGCCAGCGGGTCGCGCGGCGGCACCAGCACCCCGGTCACCTGGTGCACGACCGTGTCCACCAGGCCGCCCACCGCCGTGGCCACGACCGGCTTGCCGCACGCCATGGCCTCCAGCGGCACGATGCCGAACGGCTCGTACCAGGGCACGCAGGCCACCACGTCCGCGGAGCGCAGCAGCGCGGGCATGGCGGCGCGCGACACCTGACCGGCCAGCCGCACCCGCTCCCGCACGCCCGCCCGCTCGGCGTGGGCCAGCAGGCGCCGCGCCTCGGGGTCGGACCCGACGTCCACCGGTCCGCCCGCGATGACCAGCTCCACCATCGGCAGCGACCGCAGCGCGCTGATCAGGTCCTCGAAGCCCTTGCGCGGCACCAGCCTGCCGACCGACACGATCCGCTGGAGCGCGCCGCGCGCGTCGACGGGGCCCTCGGGCTGGAACCGGTTGAGGTCCACCCCGCACGGCACCACGGAGGTTTTCGCCCGCGGCAGCCCCATGCGCATCAGCTCGGTCACCTCGTCGTCGCAGGTGGCGGCGATGGCGTTGGCCTCGCGGCCGATCATGCGCTCGATGCCGATGCGCTGCGCCGGGCTGGTGTCGCCGGCGCCCTGGTGGCGGCGCTTGACCGTGCCCAGGGCGTGGTAGGTCTGCACGACCGGCACGCCCGCCCGGCGGCCCGCGAGCACCGAGGCGAGGCCGGACATCCAGAAGTGCCCGTGCGCCACGTCCGGCCGCCGCGAGCACCACTGCCGCTCCAGGTAGCGGGCGAAGTCGCCCATGTGCGGCAGCAGCTCGTCCTTCGGCACCGGGGCCGCGGGCCCGGCGGGCACGTGCACCACCTCGTAGCCCTGATCGGTGGGCACCCGTTCGGGCAGGTCCGGGTCGTCGCGGCGGGTGTAGACCTCCACCTCGTGGCCGAGCGCCGCCAGGGCCGCCGAGAGCGCGGCCACGTGCACGTTCTGCCCGCCCGCGTCGACACCTCCCAGCGCCGCCAACGGGCTGGCGTGCTCGGACACCATCGCGATCCTCATCCGCACACTCCTGTCAGCAACCGGTCCCACGCCCGGAGGAAGGCTTCGAGGCCGTAGTTGGCCAGGGCGAACTCCCTGGCCTGCTTGCCCTTCTCCCGGGCCAGTGCCGGGTCGGCCACCAGGTCGGCCAGCCCGCGCACCAGTTCGTCCACGTCGGTGGACACGACACCCGCCTCCGGCGGCACGGCGCGCACCACCTCGGTGCAGGCCAGCGCGACCACCGGCATACCCAGGTGCATCGCTTCGACGAGCGAGAGGCCCAGTGACGTCCACCTCACCGGGTGCAGGTACACCCGGCGCCGGGCCAGCTCGGCGTGCAGCACGTCCAGCGGGTGGTCGCCGCGGCCCATCTCGCCGAGCTGCTCGGTCTTCATGCCGAACACGTCCAGCGGCGCGGCCTCCGCGAAGCGCGGCAGCAGGTCCGTGCCGACCACGCGGCCGCGCCGCACCGGCTCGTTGACCACGACGGCCGCGCGCGGCAGGTCGCCGGTGTAGAGCGGGCCGGGGTCGACCACGCCGTGCTCGATCACGGTGGTGCGCGTCGTGCCGCAGTCCCACATCAGGTCGTTGAAGTGGGTGACGTGCACGATCGTGCCCGGCCAGTCCTTGAGCGGGTGCGGCTGGTTGGGGTGCTTGGGGGTGTTGTGCTCCAGGTAGACCACTGGGATGCCGCCGGGGACCCAGCCGACCTCCTCCGGCCGTTGCAGCACGGCCACATCGGCGTCCACTTCGGACAGTCCGGCCACGTCGACCTCGCGGGCGGCGGGCCAGTCCCGGCCGAGCAGGCCGTTGCCCCGGGGAGGTCCCGGGACCAGGTACTCGTGCCCGCCCCGGACGAAGGCGTTCGTCCACGAGCCGTGCACGTGCCACAGCAGGATCTTCACGTCCGCACTCCCACCAACTCTGCGACGGCGGCGACGACCCGGTCGGGCGTCACCTGGTTCAAGCACGGGTGTCCGGGCACCGGGCAGTCCCGCGCCCGGGAGCCCTTGCAGGGCGCGTCCTGGTCGCCCAGCAGCACGTGGCGCCCGTGGGGCGCCCACCGCGCGGCCGGCACCACCGGGGCGAACAGCGACACGACGGGCGTACCCACGGCCGCGGCGAGGTGCGCCGGGCCCGTGTTCCCGACGACCGCCGCGTCCGCGCGGGCCAGCACTCCGGCCAGCTCGGCGAAGGTGGTGCGACCGCCGAGGTCGACGCCGTGCGCGCCGGCCACGTGCCGGGTCAGGTCGGGGGGGCGCCGGCCCCCCCGGGCCCCCACCCCCAGGCCCCCCCCCGGGCGCGCGGGCCCCCCCCCCCCGCCCCCCCCCGGCCCCCCCCCCCGCGCGGGCCGGGGGGGGGGGGGGGGGCCACCCCCCCCCCCCCCCGACCCCGTCAGAGGTGCGGCAGCTCGACCTGGACCGTGCGGCCGTTCAGCGGCTGCACGGGGCGGGAGTTGCCCGCGTGGAACAGGCTCTGGAAGCGGGAGACGGTGGCCTGGGTGACCGTCTTCTCGCTCATCAGGAACCACTGCACGCCCTCGGTGAACGGCGCGGTGGTGAGCGAGCCGGTGTAGCGGGCGGTGGCGCGGTTGACCGGCAGCAGGGTGTTCAGGTCGATGTCGGTCAGGTGCACCTCCTCGCCGCACTCGGGCGCGAGGTGTGCCAGCACCCGGTCCACGGCGGAGGCCGCGCCGACGCGCAGCGGCACGCCGATCACCAGCAGGTCGCCCGCGGCGCTGCGGTGCACCAGGTGCATCTCCAGCGGGTCGGCGTGGCCGCCGAACCGGTGCTCCGACGGCGTGTGGAAGTGGAGCTGCACGAGGTCGTACCGGACGCCGGAGAGCGTCACGTGGCCGGAGCCGGGCTCGACCTCGAACTCCTCGGTCTCCTCGTGGTCGCGCACGGCGCAGCCGTCGGTCGCCGCGGTGTCCTTGCGGACGTAGTGCAGGTCGCCCGCGACGTGGTGGCCGTAGGAGATCTGCAACTGGGGCAGGTGCGGGTTGAAGCGGATCGACGAGGCCGTGATGTCGATCGGGCTCTGCAACGGCACCTGCGACTGGGCCGGGGAGGTGCCGGCGGTCAGGAGCGCGCTGAGGGCGAGGGGGATGGTGAGGGCGACTATGCCTTTTCTTGCCACGTGGGTGCAGCCCTTCGGGACCTGGTGCCCAGGCGGGGATCGGCCCGCCTGGCGGACCGCACCATCCTTCACCCGATCGAGTGAAGGACAGAAGATCAATAAATCACCCGAAAAGGCCAGAGGCGGCATAAGGCGCTGTGCTGTCTGTCACAAATAGCTATAACGGCACGATTTGATTAGCCCTTATGGGCTAACTGCTGAGATTTTGTGGAGCTGTCCGCTCGCCAATGCCGCGACCTGCGACGACGGATGAGCGCGCAGGTGGGAGAGGTAGCGGGAATACCGGTCGAAACCGGGACCGGAACCGGAATCCCGGCTCGACGGCCGGTGCGCGGGCGACGCGATCGGCCGACCGCGTCGGACCGGTCGATCGCGTCGACTCCCGCCGGCGCCGATCGCACCGCCTCGCCGCCGGACGCGGTCAGCGCGGCGAGCCGGGACGGGCGGCCGCGGTGGTACCCCTGGCTCGAACGCCCGCACGCGCGGCGCCGCCCCCGACGCGGTCGCCCACGCGTGCGGTGTCGCCCGCGCGTTGCGCGGGGGAACGCCCCCGCCGCGGTGGTCCCGCTGATCCCCCGACCGCTGAGCCGGCGAGCCGTGGACCACGACGCGCTCGCCGGCCGCGTTCACGCGGTGAGGGTCGCCCGCCCGGCCGTCTCGGCGTAGGCGCCGCCGACCAGGTGCACGGCCGCCGCCAGGTCCGCGGTGGTGCTCAGCCCAGCCAGGTGGCGGTGGACCGGGCCGGTGAACGGGTCGTGGGCCCGCGGGTCGACGTGGGCGGCCCGCTCCAGCGCCGCCTGCTCCAGCGCGGCCCGCACGACCGGTTGGACCCGGGTGATGGTGGTCAGCATCCGCTCGATCACCGTGGCGTCGGCGGTCGTGGACGGGCGTCGCGCGTGGTCGGCGGCGGCCAGCAGCAGGTCGACCAGGTCGGTGAGGTCGGGCGTCAGCGGGGGCACGTGGGTGCTCGCGGCAGCGGCCCGCGGGCGGCGCGGCCAGTGCGCGGCGAGGTCGAGCAGCAGGGTGGCCAGCAGGTCCCGGAGCCCGACGGCGTCGTAGGCGTCGGTCATCGTGCGGACCACCCGGCGGCGGGTCGGGCGGTCGTGGTCGCGCACGGCCTGGGTGTAGGTGCGGCGGGTCAGCTCCAGCAGGCGCCGGTATTCGTCGCTGCCGCGGGGGAGATCGTTCATGGCGGCATGGTCGCGTCTTCTGCGATCGTCACCCGATCCGGGTGGGTGTGACCGGCGATCTCCGGAGGTGTGTACCGTTGGCCCGCTCACCGGGCGGCGGTGGACCGGCGGCGGGTCCACTGTAGAGGGTCATGCCGTCGGCAGCGGCGTCTCGTGGACCGACCCGAGGCCGTCGAGGGCGATGCGCAACTGCCGCCGCCACACCCACGCGCAGTGGCCGCCCACCAGTTGCACGGTGTGGCTCAGCGTGGCCAGCAGCAGCGCCAGGTCGCCGGTCGTCACGTCGGCGCGCAGCACCCCCGCGTCCTGAGCGCGGGCGCGCAGGTCGTCGAGCACGGGGTGCAGCAGGCGCGTGCAGTCCGGCGACGGGCCGCTCCAGTTGTGGCCGTAGGCCTCCACGACGGCCCGGTGGCAGGCCTGGGTGCCCAGGGCGTGCTCGTAGAACCCCTCCAGCGCGGCCAGGGGGTCGTCGGTGCTGTCGGCCGCCTCGCGCGCGGCGCCCGCCCACGAGGTGAACTCGCGGTCGAGGACGGTGCCGAGGAGGTCTTCCTTGGTCGGGAAGTGCCGGTAGAGCGTTCCCATGCCGACACCGCTGCGCTGGGCGATCTCCCGGACGTCCACGGCGCTGCCCTGCTCGGCGAGCACCTCGGTGGCGGCCTCGATGATCGCGGCGCGGTTGCGCTCGGCGTCGGCGCGGCGCGGTCGGCGGGACGACGTGTCGGTGGCCACACGCCCAGCATAGCCGCTCGCGGGCCGTAACGGAGCAGTCGCTCCGCTTGTGCTAGCTTCAAGAGGAGCAAGTGCTCCGCTTCGACCCCGAGGATGCAGATGACCACGTCCGCGCGCACCGCCGTCGACACCGCGCCGCTGTTCCGCCCCTTCACCGCCGGTTCGCTCGACCTGCCGAACCGCGTCGTGATGGCGCCCATGACCAGGCAGTTCTCCCCGGGCGGCGTACCGGGTGAGAACGTCGCCGACTACTACGCCCGGCGTGCCGCCGGAGGCGTGGGCCTGATCGTCACCGAGGGCACCTACGTCGGGCACCCCAGCGCCGGCGAGAGCGCCGACGTGCCGCGCTTCCACGGCGAGGACGCGCTGGCGGGCTGGGCGCGCGTCGTGGAGCGCGTGCACGCCGAGGGCGGCCGGATCGTGCCGCAGCTGTGGCACGTGGGCGCGGCCCGCAAGCCCGGCTCGCCGCCCGTGCCGGAGGCGCCCGTGCTGACGCCCTCGGGCCTGGACCTGGCGGGCGCGCCGATCGGCGAGGCCGGCCCGGTGCCGACGACCACCGACCTGGAGGCCGTCGTGACCGCGTTCGCCGAGGCCGCCGCGGACGCGCGCCGCCTGGGCTTCGACGGCGTGGAGCTGCACGGCGCCCACGGCTACCTGCTCGACAACTTCCTGTGGGAGGTCACCAACCGGCGCACCGACGCCTACGGCGGCAGCGCCGTCGCCCGGACGCGCCTGGTCGCCGAGGTCGTGGCCGCGGTGCGCGCCGCGACGGCGCCGGACTTCCCGGTCGTCCTGCGGCTGTCGCAGTGGAAGCCCGGCGCGTACGACGCCAAGCTGGCGCACACGCCGCAGGAGCTGGAGGCGATCCTGACGCCGCTGGCCGAGGCCGGCGTGGACGTCTTCCACGGCTCGACGCGCCGCTACTGGCAGCCCGAGTTCGAGGGCTCGGACCTCAACTTCGCGGGCTGGATCAAGAAGATCACCGGCCGGCCCTCCATCTCCGTCGGCTCGGTCGGCCTGGACGGCGAGTTCCTGGCCACCTTCGCCGGCCAGGACCCGTCGCCCACGGGCATCGACCAGCTCCTGGACCGCCTGGCCGCCGACGAGTTCGACCTGATCGCCGTCGGGCGGGCGCTGCTGGCCGACCCCGAGTGGGCCAGCAAGGTCGAGAAGGGCGACGTGGCGGCCGTCGCGCCGTTCACCCGGGACGCGCTGACCACCCTGGTCTGACCCGGGGAGCCCGGCCCGCCCGACGCCCCGCGGTGTCGAGCGGGCCGGCCGCGTCCACGTCACCGGGGCGGCTCGGGCACCGGCGTGACGAAGAAGGTGAAGCCCTCGCGCGCCCTCGCGTCGACGGCCAGGGGCAGGCGGACGCGCCCGGAGGCGACCGCGTCCCGCACGGCGGACCGGCTCGCGCCGAACCCGGCGGCGAGCAGCTTCCCGACCCGGACGGGCACCGGCAGCTCGAACCTGACGACGACCTCCAGCGGCGTCGGGTCGTCGAGTTCGTGGAACGGCACGTCGGTCTCCAGCTCCCAGGTGCCGCTCCAGTCCAGCCGGTGGGCGGACCTGCGGGCGAACTCCGCGTCCATGGTCAGCCGCCGCACCGCGGCCGGGTGGTTGCCCTCGAACACCAGCAGGCGTTCGTGGTCGAGCGACCGCACGTGGACGCGCTCGTGGACGGGGATCTTCGAGGTGCGACCGCACAGCTCGCAGCAGATCAGCATCCAGACGTCGAGGAGCTTGCCGTTCGCGTTCGTCCGGAACTTGCCGGTGGGGTGGTGGCGCGTGGACCTGCACGACACGCACGCCTTCACGATGGCGGGCAGGCCCAACTCCCTGACCACCCACAGCGCTTTCCGGTCGATTTCGGACCCGGCGGGCACACGGGTACCGCGGTGATCACTCATGGTTCGGGCGGACTCCCAGCTTGCTGAGGAGGCGCGCGCTCAGCGCTTCGCGGCGCGGTGAACCGCCTCCAGGACCCAGTGGCAGGCAGCCGGCACCCCGGAGCGGGGGACGCCGGCCGGCGCGACGCCGTGCGTCACGGCGTGTGGAGGGAGCCCGCGCTCATCACGAGGCGCGGGCTCCTGAGCGGTGTGCCGGGAGGGGACGGGGAGGAACCCGAACCCGTCCTCACCCCGCACGGGTGCCACTGGTCAAAGCTGCATGCCCGCCATCATGGTGAACCGCCGGATCACCGGGCAACGGGTTTTCCGGCGGGTCGCGGCCGGGTCAGCCGCACGGTTGCCGGTACGGCACGTCGGGCAGGTGCGGCCTCCAGTCGACCTCCCGGATGCGCCCGGCGGCGCAGACGGCGGTGGCGGCCTCCGCCGGGTCCAGGCGCCACTGGTGGACGTACATCGCCCGGTCCTCGGTGCCGATGCCCTGGACCGCGCGGCCGTCGGCGGTGAAACCGACCCTGCCGTACTCGGTCCAGGTGGACGGGAACTCCAGTTCCACCTCCAGCGTGCCGAGCGAAGCGTTGCTGGGGTTCCTGGTGGGCGCGCGGGGAGCCGCCGTCCTCCACAGCACCACCTGCCCGTCGATCCCGGTGGTGACCGCGCGGCGTCGACCGGGGTCCATCACCAGGTCCCGCACGGTGGTCGGCGACGAGGGCTGGTTGGCGACCAGGAGGGGACCGCTCTCCGGGGCGTCCACCCGCCAGTCGACCAGGAGCCCTTGCGGCGCCGTTCCCGCGACGACCTTCCGCCCCGTGGACGCGACGGCCGTGGGCCGCGTGCCCGCGGTGTCGCGGACCTCGCCGACCCTGCGCGGGGACGAGGGGTCGGTGAAGTCCCAGATGTCGATCCGCTCGACCGGCGTCCCCGCCGCGACGGGGGCGCGGTGGGTGAGGATCAGGTGGTTGTCGGAGTTGACGTCCAGCAGCGCGGCGCTGCCGGGCAGCGCCCCCAGCTCCCTCGGGCGGCGCACGTCGCCGACGTCCCAGAGCCGGGTGGTGTCCCCGGTGACCCACGACGGGGCGGCCGGTTCGCCGCCCGCCGGTCGCGCGACGGCGTCGACGGTGAGGAGCAGCGCCCCGTCGGGGCTGAACCGCGTCGAGGCGTGGGCGCCGGGCAGCGTCGCCACCTGCCGTGGGCGGGCGGGGTCGGAGATGTCCCACAACCGGACGGTCGCGCCCCGGTCGAGCGTGGCCATGAACCTGCCGTCCGCGCTGAACGCGGGCTCGCCCCGGCCACCCCGGACCGCGCCGACCTCCTGGGCGATGGAGGGCCGGACGAGGAACAGCGTGGTGAGGTCGCGGCCTTCGCTGAAGGCGGCGGCGTGGCGACCGCCGGGCGCGAGGACCACGTCGCAGTCGCAGACCGCCGAATCCCAGCCCGCCACGGGTGTCGCGCCCTGTGCCGCGACGAGCATGTCGGCGGCGGTGCCGGACGGGTCGAGGCGGTAGGCCGCCAGGCTGAACTGGGCGGCCAGCCCGGGATCGGTGTCGATCAGGTCCCGGGCCTTGTCCAGGATGCGCAACGCCGTGGCGGCGTCGCGCTGCGACAGCGCGTTCCGCCGCGCGTTCGTCGCGTGGACCGCGGCGACCGTGGTGACGAGCAGCAGGACGGCCAGCAGCGCGACGAGGCCGTGCAGCACGCGGGTGCGGCGGCGGTGCGAGCGGTGCCGGCGGCGGTCGGCGGTGACGCAGGCGTCGAGGAACTCGCGTTCGAGGCGGTTGGCGCTCGTGTGGCGCCGGGCCCACTCCACGGCGGTGGCCAGGCGCGCGCCGCGCAGCAGGGTGTCGGGGTCGCGGTGGTGCTGCTGCCAGGTGGCGGCGGCGTCGGTGAGCCGGCGGTGGACGCGGTGCGCGTCGCGGTCCTCGCTCAGCCAGCGCTGCAACCGCGGCCAGGCGGAGATGAGCGCTTCGTGGGCGAGTTCGACGCCGTTGTCGGACAGCACCACCAGGCGTGCCGCGGTGAACCTGTCCAGGACCGCGACGGTGTCGTCGTCGTGGTCCAGCTCGGATCGCGCCACGCGGCGCTTGGTGTCCGCGGTGCCGTCCCCCAGCGCGACCAGGCGCACCAGCAGGGCCTGGGCCAGGTCCTGCTGACGGGGTTCGAGCGCGGTGTAGACGGCGTCGGCGGTGGTGGCCAGCGCGGCGTCGATGCCGCCCGCGCGGTGGAAACCGGCGAGGGTGAGGGTGTTGCCCTGTCGGCGGCGCCAGGTTTCGAGCAGGGCGTGGGACAGCAGCGGCAGCGCGCCGGGACGGCCGTTGGTCTGGGCGACCAGGGTGGCGAGCAGCGCGCCCTCGACCACGCACCCGGCGCGCCGGGCCGGGTGCGCGATCGCCCGGCGCAACTCCTCGGCGGTCATCGGGCCGACGGCGACCTGGGACCCGTCCAGGGCGGCGGCCAGCTCCGGGTCGAGCAGGCAGTGGGTGTAGAAGTCGGAGCGGACGCCGAGCACGACCCGGCAGCGGACCGCGTCGTCCCGGGCGGCCCCGGTCAGCGCCGCGATGAAGCCCGACCGCGCCCCCTGGTCGCGGCACAGGGTGAACAGCTCCTCGAACTGGTCGACCACCAGCACGACCTCGGCGGTCGGCGAGGACCCCGCCAGCGCCTGGCGGACCAGCCGGCGCAGGTTGCGCGGATCCGCGACCAGCTCCTCCCGCACGGCGCCGGCCGTGCCGCCGACCATCCGCGCCAGGTGGACCGCGCACTCCTCGCCGGGGTCGGCTCCCGGGGTGAACACCACGACCGCCGTCGAGCCGCCCGCCGCCAGGCGTGGCGCCAGGCCGGCGCGCAGCACGGAGGACTTGCCCGAGCCCGAAGGGCCGAACACCGCGGTGAACCGCCGTTCCCGGACCCGCTCGACCAGGTCGTCCACCAGCCGCTCACGCCCGCAGAACCGGTCCGCGTCCCCGGCCTGGTAGGTCGCCAACCCCGGGTACGGCGCCTCGTCGGCGTCGTCCCGGGCGGCCCCCGCGTCGACGGCCGGCGCGGTGGCGGCGGCCACCGAGTGCCAGCGGCGTTCCCACTCGGCGACGTCGCCACCGCACGCCCGCACGAACGCCGTGGTCACCGCCAGGCTGGGCAGTCGCCTCCCCGCGGCCGCGCCCGCCAACGCGGAGGCCGAGTAGTGCGCCCGGCGGGCCAGTTCCCGGTACGGCGGACCACCCGCCCGTTCGCGGAGCCGGCGCAGCTCCACGGCGAACTCGGTCAGCTCCGACCCGTCCGACTCCAGCGGCGTCTCCGACCTCGGCATGGCGCGTCCCCCTCACCGCAGCACCGGTTCTCCCGGGCTGCCGCTCCCCACCGCCATAATCGTCACGCGGACGTGCCCGCCGCCAGCGGCAACCGGGGGACGCGACGCCGGTCCCGTTCACCCGCCCGGACGCGGAGAACCCCGGCCGGTCACCGTCGTGCTGCCCGTTCCCCGGGCCGACCTCCGTTCGAGTGGCTCGCGGCCCCGGCTGCCGGCGTCCGGGTCCCGGGGTCCGAGGCCGCGGTCCTGTCGGTGCCGTGGTGCACCATGCCCCTGCTGGACCAGGGAACGGCGCAGGAGGACGAGTGGGCACGTGGGGCACCGGCAACTACGACAACGACACGGCGGCCGACCACCTCGGCACCCGCACCGGCGGGTTGATCGAGGAGATCGCGGAGTACTTCGCGGGCGACCCGGTGGAGCTGGAGCCGGACGAGTACGGCGGTGTCGTGGTGCCCGGCGCGGTGGAGCTGCTGTGCCTGATCGCCGAACAGGGCTGGGTGGGCGCCGCGCTGCCGCCCCCGGACGTGGCGCGGGAGTGGAAGCGGCGCTACCTGGAGGTGTGGGAGGCGACGATCGACGAGCTGGAGCCGTCCCCGGAGTAC
>NZ_JBHWIE010000181.1:0-14871 GCF_042732085.1 Actinosynnema sp. NPDC059797 | reverse complement strand
GTGGGGGGGGGGCGCGGGCCATAAACCTCGGACCCCGCCCCGACCCGCCCTGCCACTCCCGCTCGGACGAGCGAGTGGCAGGGCGGACGGCTGTGCAGGGCAGGGCGGACGGCTGTGCAGGGCAGGGCGGACGGCTGTGCAGGGCAGGGCGGACGGCTGTGCAGGGCAGGGCCGGTGGTGCCCGGAGAACCTTGCCTGCGGCGCGGGCCGAGGACTGCGTGGACGACTGCGCAGACGCTGCGCGGATGACTATGCGGATGACTGCGCGGGGCGGGGCCGGTGGTGCCCGACTCGTCGGTGTGGTGGTTCCGGGAGGGCATACCGACTGGTCGGTACCTGCGGTACGGTGGCGGCCGGACGCTCAGGGAGGCGATCGTGGCCCGTTGGGGAATCACCCTGCCGTTGACCGGTGTGCCGGTGCTCGACCACCGCGACCTGGTGGCCGAACTGGCCGACCTCGGTTACACCGACGTGTGGTCGGCCGAGACCGCGGGCACGGACGCCTTCACCCCGCTCGCGCTGGCCTCGCAGTGGTCGGACCGGGTGCGGCTGGGCACCGCGATCGTCCCCACCTACACGCGCGGCCCGGCCACCCTCGCCATGTCGGCCGCCACCCTGGCCGAGGTCTCCGGCGGGCGGTTCGTGCTGGGCATCGGGTCGTCCTCGCCGGCGATCGTGCAGCGGTGGAACGGCGTGGAGTTCCGCGAGCCGTTCAAGCGCACGCGCGACACCCTCCGCTTCCTCAAGGCCGCGCTGAGCGGCGAGAAGGTGACCGAGGACTACGAGACGTTCTCGGTGCGCGGGTTCCGGTTGGAGCGGGTGCCCGCCGAAGCGCCGCCGATCATGCTGGCCGCCCTGCGCCCCGGCATGCTCCGGCTGGCCGGGCGCGAGGCGGACGGCGCCATCACCAACTGGCTCGGCGCGGGCGACGTGCCCAAGGTGCGCGCGGAGCTGGGTGACGGGTCCGAGCTGGCCGCCCGCATCTTCGTCTGTCCGACCGAGGACGCGGACGCGGCCCGCGCGCTCGGGCGCATGTTGATCAGCACCTACCTCACCGTGCCCGCCTACGCGGCCTTCCACGAGTGGCTGGGGCGCGGCGAGGAGCTGCGACCGATGCACGAGGCGTGGGCGGCGGGCGACCGGCGGGGCGCGGGCGCGCTGATCCCCGACCGGGTCGTGGACGACCTGATCGTGCACGGCAGCGCGGACGAGTGCCGCCGCAAGGTGGCCGAGTACGCGGCCAACGGGGTGGACACCCCGGTCATCGCCGTCCTGCCCACCGGCGCCGACCAGCTCGACCTGGCGCGCGCCCTCGCCCCGAACGCCTGACCGCCACCACCGATCCCGCCACTGACCCCGCCGCTGATCCTGCCGCTGATCCCGCGCACGGTCCTGGCACCGACCTGTCCGTGGCCCTGCTGCGCTGGTCCTGTCCGCCCCGCCGCTGGTCCCGATGAGCGGGCCGCCGCCGGTCCTGCTGGAGGGCCGGCGGTACGCGATGGATGGGCGGTGCCCGAGGGGCTGGTGGTGTGCGCTGGGCTGGCGGTGCATTGCGGACTGGCGGTGTGCGGGCGGTAACGGCACGAAGTCTTGTTTTCGCTGGTCAAGCCCATGTCGAGCGCTTATTGAACTTAGTTCAAGCACGGTGAGGTGTTGGGGAAGGGCCGGTCGGCGCGCCGTTTGACGCGGGACTCGCTGTCCGGGACTCGCTGTCCGGGACTCGCCGCCTGGGACTCGCCGCCTGGGAAGCCGTCCTCGGGGTGGGGCGGGTGCACGTGACGCGCGTGACCGGGGCACCACGCGGTCCTGGCTAGGCTCGTACCAGGCCGGGAGGTGGAAGTTGACGAGCATGTCCGACGTGGCGCGGGCGGCCGGGGTGTCCGCGGCGACGGTGTCGCGGGCGCTGCGCGGTGAGCCCGGGGTCTCGGAGGCGACCCGCCGGTACGTCACGGAGGTCGCCAAGCGGATGCGGTACGCGATCGCCCGCGACGCGTCGAGCCTGGCGGGCGGGCGGCGGTACGCCATCGCGGTGCTGACCGCCGACGTCGGCCGGGGCGAGTTGCTGGCCGGCGCCGAGGGCGCCCTGCGGCAGGCGGGCTACGACGTCCTCCTCTACGTGCTCAAGGAGCCCGAGGCGCGGTCCCGGTTCTTCGAGGAGCTGCCGCTGGCGCGCCGGGTCGACGGCGTGCTCGCGCTGTCCGTCGACCTCGGCGAGGCCGAGGGGGCCGCGCTAACGGGCCTGGGCGTGCCGGTGGTGGAGGTGCGCGACGACGACCCGCGCGAGGCGCTGCGGCTGGCCGTGGAGCACCTGGCCGGGCTGGGTCACCGGGACGTCGCGTTCGTGGTGGCCGGTGACGTCGCCGGCGACGTCGACGAGACCTCCGACGAGCTGCTGGCCGAGGGCGGGCTCCGGGTGCGTCCCGAGTGGACCCTGTGGTCCTCGCCGACCGTCGCGGGCGGCGAGCAGGTGGTGGACGCGCTGCTGGACGCCGAGCGGCTGCCGACGGCGGTCATCAGCTCCAGCGGCGAGGTGGCGCTCGGCGTCTTCCTGCGGCTGCGCCGCGACGGGCGGGCGGTGCCCGGCGACGTCTCGATCGTCAGCCTGGAGGGCGCCGACCTGACCCGCGCGGTGGGCATCACCGCGGTCGAGGTCGCCTGGCGGGAGCGCGGCGAGCACGCCGTCGACGCGCTGCTGGCCGGGCTGCGCGGCGAGCCCGCCGACCCCGAACCGCCCGCGGTCCGACTGGTCGTCAGGGATTCCTCCGGACCGCGTGTTTGAACTCGCGCCGCGCCGGCCATTAACCCGGGAGAACATCCTGCAACCTTCGGGTGACCAGGCCTGCCCGGCCTGGCTTCGGCCGACCTGAGGAGACGAAGCTGTCCGGCGTGGACGACGAGCTCGCGGCACTGGCCGAGGCCCACGGCGTGGCCACCCATTACGAGGACGCCAACCAACGCCGAGCGGACGTCGACGCCGACGTCGTGGTGGCCGTCCTGGCGCAGCTGGACGTGGACGCCTCCAGCCCGGAGGCGGTCCGCCGCGCCCTGGCCGCGCCGGAACCGCCGCCGCGGACGATCGTGCTGCGCGAGGGCGACGTGCTCGACGAGGACGGCTCCGTCCTCCTCGAAGGGGGCGGCGAGGTGCGGCTGCCCGCCGCCCTGCCGCTGGGCTACCACCGGCTCGGCGACCGCACGGTGATCGTGGCGCCGCGCCGCCTGGAACCGGTGCCGCGCGCCTGGGGCTGGATGCTCCAGCTCTACGCGATGCGCTCGGCCGAGTCGTGGGGCATGGGCGACTACGGCGACCTCGCCACCCTGGCCCGGCGCAGCGCCGAGGAGCTGGGCGCGGGCGTGCTGCTGGTCAACCCCGTGCAGGCGATCAGCCCGACCGAGCCGGTGGAGCGCTCGCCGTACTCGCCGTCGAGCCGCCGCTACGCCAACCCCCTCTACCTGAGGATCACCGACGTCCCGGCGTACCGGCGGGCCGACGAGCGGACCCGGGCCGAGGTCGACGCGCTGCGCCCGCCCGACGACACCGCGCTGATCGACTACGACGCGGTGTGGCGCGCCAAGGCGCGGGCGCTGGAGCTGCTGTGGCGGCACGAGGAGCACCGCGAGCCGGAGGGCGACCTGCTGGAGTTCGCGAGGTTCTGCGCGCTGGCCGAGGAGCACGGCCCCGATTGGCGTACCTGGCCCCCTGAGCAGCGGAATCCGGCGACCGCCACACCCTCACACGAACGAGTGATGTTCCACGCTTGGCTGCAAGAATTGTGCGAGCAGCAACTGGATCGGGCTCGAAGCGCGGCGCACGATTCGGGTATGTCAGTCGGCGTCGTGCACGACCTCCCCGTCGGGGTGCACCCCGGTGGCGCCGACACGTGGGCCTGGCGCGACGCCTTCGCGCCCGCCGTCACGGTCGGTGCGCCGCCGGACGCGTTCAGCCAGCTCGGCCAGGACTGGAACCTGCCGCCGTGGCGGCCCGACCGGCTCGCCGAGCAGGGCTACGAGCCGTTCCGGGCGGTGGTGCGCAGCGTGCTGCGGCACGCCGACGGCATCCGCATCGACCACGTCGCCGGCCTGTGGCGGCTGTGGTGGATCCCGCCGGGCGAGCCGCCCAAGCGCGGCACGTACGTGCACTACGACGCGGACGCGATGCTGGCCGTGCTGACGCTGGAGGCGCACCGCGCGGGCGCCGTCGTGGTCGGCGAGGACCTGGGCACGGTGGAGCCGAAGGTCACCGAGTCGCTGCACGAGCACGGCATGCTCAGCTCGGCGGTGCTGTGGTTCCAGCGCGACTACGACCTGCCCGGCCACCCGCTGATCCCGCCGGAGAAGTGGCGCGAGTCCGCCATGGCGAGCATCTCCACCCACGACCTGCCCACCGTGGCCGGCTTCCTGGCCGCGGAACACGTTCGGGTGCGAGCCGAACTGGGGCAGTTTGAAGGACCCCCGGAAGGGGAATACGAGGCAGCCGCGCGCGAGCGGGGAGAGTTGGTCGAACTGCTCGAGCAGGAGGGGGTACCGGCCGATGACCTGGTTACCGCGTTCCACGCGCTGCTGGCGAAAGCCCGTTCGGTGCTGGTGCTGACCTCACCGCAGGACGCGTTGGGCGAGACCCGCCAGCCCAACCTGCCCGGCACCACGGACCAGTACCCGAACTGGCGGATACCGCTCCCCGTCGCGCTCGCGGACCTGTTCGACCACCCGCGCGTGCGCGAGGTGGCCGCCGCACTCGCCGCCGGGCGCGGCCGATGATCCGCAACACGCACGCAACCGCAGGCCGCCCACCTGCGGAGTATGGTCAAGCCCGTCACCCGCGCCATGGTTGGAGGTGGCATTCACCCGTGAACACCGAGCTGGTCTCCCGCACCGGGTTGTTGCCCGAGCTGCCCGCACAGACCGCCCCCGTCACGACCGCCGTCCCGAGTCCCGCCGACGTCCTCGAAGCGGCCGTCGAACGGGTCCTCACCGCCGTGCGGCCGTCCAACCTCGCCGACCCGCTGTCCGGCGCCCACCACGCCGAGGAGTCCCTGCGGGACGCCCTGCGGCGCGCGGACGTCGGCTCGAACCCGGCGCTGGGCCAGGCCGTCGCCTGCGCCGAGGCCGCCGCGGAGCACCTCCGCTACTCGGAGCTCCAGGAAGCCCGCCTGCTGTTGGTTGCAGCACGTGGACAGCTCGCCAGGTCGCACCGCGGCAGGTCCTGATTTAGAACGGTAGGGGTCGGAACGTCTTAAAGCTCGTCCGGAGGAAACCCTGTGCGGCCCTGGCCCGGAACTCCCTACCCGCTCGGCGCGAGTTATGACGGCGTCGGCACGAATTTCACCCTCTTCTCGGAGGTCGCGGACTACGTCGAGCTGTGCCTGTTCGACGACGACGGGACCGAGACGCGCGTGAGGCTGCCGGAGGTGGACGGCTTCGTCCACCACGGCTACCTCCTCGGCGTCGGCCCCGGGCAGAAGTACGGCTACCGCGTGCACGGTCCCCACGACCCCGAGCGCGGTCTGCGGTGCAACCCCAACAAGCTGCTGATCGACCCGTACGCGAAGGCGATCACCGGCGCGGTGAAGTGGCACGAGTCCCTGTTCGGCTACCCGTTCGGGTCGCCGGAGGAGCGCAACGACCAGGACTCGGCCGGTCACGTGCCGCTGTCGGTGGTGGTCAACCCGTTCTTCGACTGGGCCAACGACCGCCCGCCGAAGACGCCCTACAACGAGACGGTCATCTACGAGGCCCACGTCAAGGGCCTGACCATGCTGCACCCGGAGGTGCCGCAGCGGCTGCGGGGCACCTACGCGGGCCTGGCGCACCCGGCGGTGATCGAGCACCTGAAGGGCCTGGGCGTGACCGCGATCGAGCTGATGCCGGTGCACCAGTTCATCAGCGACCACGGCCTGGAGCAGAAGGGCCTGCGCAACTACTGGGGCTACAACACGATCGGGTTCTTCGCGCCGCACGAGGGCTACGCGGCGCTGCCGGAGAACGCGGGCCAGGTCCAGGAGTTCAAGGGCATGGTGCGCGCCCTGCACGAGGCGAACATCGAGGTCATCCTCGACGTGGTCTACAACCACACTGCCGAGGGCAACCACCTGGGCCCCACGCTGTCCATGCGCGGCATCGACAACCAGGCCTACTACCGGTTGGTCGACGACGAGCAGAAGTTCTACATGGACTACACGGGCACCGGGAACTCGCTGAACGTGCGCAGCCCGCACACCCTCCAGCTGATCATGGACTCGCTGCGCTACTGGGTGACCGAGATGCGGGTGGACGGGTTCCGCTTCGACCTCGCCGCCACCCTGGCCCGGGAGTTCTACGACGTGGACCGGCTGTCCACGTTCTTCGACCTGGTGCAGCAGGACCCCGTGGTCAGCCAGGTCAAGCTCATCGCCGAGCCCTGGGACGTCGGCCCCGGCGGCTACCAGGTGGGCAACTTCCCGCCGCTGTGGACCGAGTGGAACGGCAAGTACCGCGACACGGTGCGCGACTTCTGGCGCGGCGAGCCGGCCACGCTCGGCGAGTTCGCCTCCCGCATCACGGGTTCGTCGGACCTCTACAAGGACGACGGGCGGCGGCCGTACGCCTCGATCAACTTCGTCACCGCCCACGACGGCTTCACCCTCAACGACCTGGTCTCCTACAACGACAAGCACAACGAGGCCAACGGCGAGGACGGCCGCGACGGCGCCGACGACAACCGGTCGTGGAACTGCGGCGTCGAGGGACCCACCGACGACCCGGAGGTCAACGAGCTGCGGGCGCGGCAGCGGCGCAACATGCTGGCCACCCTGCTGCTGTCGCAGGGCGTGCCGATGCTGCTGCACGGCGACGAGCTGGGCCGCACCCAGCAGGGCAACAACAACGCCTACTGCCAGGACACCGAGCTGTCCTGGGTCGACTGGTCGCTGGTGGAGAAGAACCGCGACCTGGTCGAGTTCACCGCCGCGCTCACCGAGTTCCGCAAGCAGCACCCGGTGCTGCGCCGCCGCCGGTTCTTCCAGGGCAAACCCATCCGCAAGGGCGACGAGCTGCGCGACATCGCCTGGTTCACCCCCGCGGGCGAGGAGATGCAGGAGCAGAACTGGGACGACGGGTTCGGCAAGTGCATCGTCGTGTTCCTCAACGGCGAGGGCATCCCCGACCTCGACCAGCGCGGCATGCGCGTGCTCGACGACTCGTTCCTGCTCGCCTTCAACGCGCACCACGAGGACATCGAGATCACCCTCCCCGAACCCGGCTACGGCCCCCAGTGGACCGTGGTCGTGGACACCGCCACCGGCGCCGTGGTCACCCCCGAGCTGGGCGAGGACCCCATCCCGGCCGGCGGCAGGCTCACCGTCACCAGCCGCTCCCTGGTCGTGCTCCAGCGGACGGGCGTGGAATGAACGAGCCTTCGATGAACGAGCCTTCCTCGACCTACCGGATCCAGTTCACCCCCGACTTCACCTTCGCCGACGCGGAGGCGGTGGTCGACTACCTGGACGCGCTGGGCGCGGGCGCCCTGTACGCGTCGCCGCTGCTGGAGGCCGTGCCCGGCTCCACGCACGGCTACGACGTCACCGACCCGACGAAGGCCCGCGACGAGCTGGGCGGCGAGTCGGGCCGGGTGGCGCTGAGCAAGGCGCTGAGGGGCGCCGGCCTCGGGTTCGTGCTCGACATCGTGCCCAACCACATGGCCGTCGACCACGACGACGCCAACCCCTGGTGGTGGGACGTGCTGCGGCACGGCCGCGCGTCGCGGTACGCGGACTACTTCGACGTCGACTGGGACTCCGGCAAGCTCCTGCTGCCCTTCGCCGCCGACGAGGACTCGGAGGAGGAGCACGAGCACTACCGGCTGGCGTTCTGGCGGCGCGGCAACACCGAGCTGAACTACCGGCGGTTCTTCGACATCACCACGCTGGCCGGCGTGCGCGTCGAGGACCCGGAGGTGTTCGAGGCCACGCACGGCGAGGTGCTGCGCTGGGTGGCCGCGGGCGAGGTGACGGGCCTGCGGGTGGACCACCCGGACGGCCTGGCCGACCCCGGCGGCTACGTGCGGCGGCTCAAGGAGCGCTCGGGCACGTGGCTGGTGGTGGAGAAGATCCTCGGCGTGGACGAGGCGCTACCCGCGAGCTGGCCGGTCGAGGGCACCACGGGCTACGACGCGCTGCGCGAGGTGTGCGGGCTGTTCGTCGACCCGGCGGGCGAGGGGGGCATCACCGAACTGGCCCGCGAGCTGGGCGTGCCCGTCGACTTCGCCGCCGTCGAGCACGAGAGCCGCGAGCTGGTCGCGAACACCATCCTGCGCGCCGAGGTGCGCCGGATCGCCGCGCTGGTGCGGCACCCGGACCGGGAGCAGGCCGAGCGGGCCGTGGCCGAGGTCATGGTCAACTTCCCGGTCTACCGCTCCTACCTGCCCGAGGGGCGGGACGCGTGGGCGGCGGCGGTGGCCAAGGTGGGATCGCCGGCCGCGCGGGCGCTGGACGAGCAGGTCCGGGCCGACCCGGGCGGCGAGCTGGCCACCCGCATCCAGCAGACCTCCGGCATGGTGGTCGCCAAGGGCACCGAGGACACCGCGTTCTACCGGTACACCCGGTTCGTCGCGCTCAACGAGGTGGGCGGCGCGCCCGACCGGTTCGGCGTGCCGCCCGCCGAGTTCCACCAGCGGGCGGCCCTGCGCGAGGCGGGCGCGCCGCACACCATGACCGCCCTGTCCACGCACGACACCAAGCGGTCCGAGGACGTGCGGGCCAGGCTCGCGGTGCTGTCCGAGATCCCCGGCGAGTTCGCCGAGCGCGTGCGCCGGTGGACCGCCGCGCACCCGATCGAGGAGCCGTCGCTCAACGCGCTGGCGTGGCAGTCGCTGGTGGGCGCGTGGCCGATCACGGCCGACCGGATGCGCGCCTACCTGGACAAGGCGGCCAAGGAGTCGAAGGTCCGCACCACCTGGACCGACCACGACGAGGAGTTCGAGGCGGCCGTCGCCGCGTGGCCCGACCAGGTGCTCGACGGGCCGGTGGCGGCCGACGTGGCGGAGTTCGTCGACCGGGTCGTGGGGCCCGGCTGGTCCAACGCGCTGGGCCAGAAGCTGGTCCAGCTCACCGCGCCCGGCGTGCCCGACGTCTACCAGGGCACCGAGCTGTGGGACCTGTCGCTGGTCGACCCCGACAACCGCCGCCCGGTCGACTACGGCGTGCGGCGCCGGCTGCTGCGGCGCATCGAGGAGGGCTGGCTGCCGGACGTGGACGACTCGGGCGCGGCCAAGCTGCTCGTGGTGCACCGCGCGCTGCGGCTGCGCCGGGAGCGGCCCGAGCTGTTCCGCGGCTACCGGCCGCTGCCCGCCTCCGGTCCGGCCGCACCTCACGCAGTGGCGTTCGAGCGCACCGGTGTGGTTGCGGTGGCCACCCGACTTCCGGTGGGGTTGGCGAACGCGGGCGGGTGGGGCGACACGGTGCTGCCGCTGCCGCCGGGGGAGTGGACCGACGTGCTGACCTCCCGACCTGCCTCACCCCGCCTGGCCGAACTGTTGGACCGCTACCCGGTGGCGCTGCTGGTGCGAGGAGATCTGTGACTTTCTCGGTGTGGGCCCCGACGCGGGAACGCGTCCTGGTCCGGGTCGACGGGCGCGACCACGACATGGTCGCCGGGCAGGACGGCTGGTGGCACGCGGACGTGCCCCGGGAGGCGGGCGCGGACTACGCGTTCGTGCTCGACGGCGACGCCCTGCCCGACCCGCGGTCGCTGTGGCAGCCGAACGGCGTGCACGCCGCGTCGCGGGTGTACGACCACTCGGCGTTCAGCTGGACCGACTCGGCGTGGACCGGGCGCGGGCTGCCCGGCGCGGTGATCTACGAGCTGCACATCGGCACGTTCACCCCATCCGGCACATTTGATGGCGCGATCGAGCGACTGGATCACCTGGTGTCGCTGGGGATCACCCACGTCGAGGTGATGCCGGTCAACTCCTTCGACGGAACCACCGGGTGGGGTTACGACGGTGTGCTGTGGGGCGCGGTGCACGAGCCCTACGGCGGGCCCGACGGGTTCAAGCGGTTCGTCGACGCCTGCCACGCGCGCGGGCTCGCCGTGCTGCTCGACGTGGTCTACAACCACCTCGGGCCGTCCGGCGCGTACCTCGACCGGTTCGGGCCGTACTTCGCGGGCAGCAACGACTGGGGCCCCGGCCTCAACCTCGACGGCGAGGGCGCCGACGAGGTGCGCCGGTACGTGATCGACAACGCGCTGGGCTGGCTGCGCGACTTCCACGTCGACGGGCTGCGGCTGGACGCCGTGCACGCGCTGGTGGACCGGAGCGCGGTGCACGTGCTGGAGCAGCTGGCCGTCGAGGTGGACGCGCTGTCCGCGGGACTGGGCCGGCCGCTCACCCTGATCGCCGAGTCCGACCTCAACGACGCCCGCCTGGTCACCGCGCGCGAGGCGGGCGGCCACGGCCTGCACGCCCAGTGGGCCGACGACCTGCACCACGCGCTGCACGTGGCGCTCAGCGGCGAGACGTTCGGCTACTACCCGGACTTCGAGGGGCAGCTCGGCAGGACCCTGCGCGAGGTGTTCCTCCACGCGAACACCTGGTCGTCGTTCCGGGGCCGGCACCACGGCCGCCCGGTCGACCCCAGGCTGCCGGGCTACCGGTTCCTGGCCTACCTCCAGAACCACGACCAGGTCGGCAACCGGGCCACCGGTGACCGGCTGTCGGCGACGGTGTCGACGCGCCGCCTCGCCGTGGGCGCCGCGATCGTGCTGTGCTCCCCGTACACGCCGATGATCTTCATGGGGGAGGAGTGGGCGGCGAGCACGCCCTGGCAGTTCTTCGCCTCGTTCCCCGACCCCGAGCTGGCCGAGGCGGTGCGCACCGGCCGGCGGCGCGAGTTCGGCAGGCACGGGTGGGACGAGCAGGAGGTGCCCGACCCGATGGACCCGGGCACCGCGCGGCGCTCGGTGCTCCGCTGGGACGAGGTGGCCGAGGACGGGCACCGGGAGCTGCTGGAGACCTACCGGGCGCTGATCGCGCTGCGCCGGAGCAGGCCCGAGCTGGCCGACCCGAGGCTGGACCGGTTCGACGTGCGCGAGCAGGGCCAGGTCCTGGTGCTGCACCGGGGCGAGTCGCGCGTGGTGTGCAACCTCGGCCCGGACACCGAGGTGACGCTCGACACCGAGCCGCTCGACGTGCTGCTGGCCTCGGCAGGGGTGAAGGTCACCGGGCAGGTCGCACACCTGCCCGGCGACTCGTTCGCCGTGCTCAGTCCCCCGGCAGCCAGCCCACCTCGGTGAGCTTCTCCGCGAGCAGCTGGCCGGCCAGGGTCACCTGGTCGGCCAGCTGTCTTCGCACCTCGGGGCGCTCGTCCTCCGCGCCCTCCTGCGCCGCGTCGTACGCCGCGACCAACCGCCGGGCCGCGTGGACCACGTCGACCCCGGGCCACTCGGACGCCGCGACCCGGCCGTTCGGCTCGGCGGACAGGTGCACGGCCCGCACCGCCTGGCGGGGCCCCAGCTCGGCCGACAGGTCGAGCAGCTTCAGCGCTATTGTGTGCAGCTTCACGTTGTGGTGCTGCGACATGCGCACGAGCAGCTGGAACCCCTCCTGCGGCGTGCAGCCCTGCACCGCCGAGATCAGGCCCGTGGCCTGCCCGATCACGGTGCGCGTCTGCACGGCTTTGCGCAGTCCCATCACCTCGGCCTCGAGGCTGGCGATCCGCGCGGTCAGCGAATCGTCACGGCCGTTGTCCCCGACCACGGTCGGGCTCCTCTCTCGCACTTCGGTACCGGTCAGCCAGGCCAGCAGTGCAAGAGCTCCAAAGGACACGCGGGTATCCGACCCAGGCAAGCCCACAGCTCTCGCTGACCCTGGTGCCCTTTCGGGCGCGGGTGGCTTGCGGCTGGCTTTTCAACCGCGTAGACGATCACCGTAGTCGAGAGAGGGTGGCCGGGTGCAACTGGACCGCCCTCAGCGTGGCGGGAGGACGCAGAACTCGTTGCCCGCCGGGTCGGTGAGCACCACCCACGGCAACCCCTCGTCGCCGCCCGCCCGCCGCGCGCCGAGACCGACCAGCCGGTCCACCTCGGCGTCCCGGTCCCGCTCGGCCGCGATGTCCAGGTGCAGGCGGTTCTTGGCGGTCTTGGGGTCCTCGACGGGCTGGAGCAGCAACATCGGCCCGTCGCCGGTCAGCTCGGTGTAGGTCAGCCCGCGGGGGTCCTGCCACCGGCGGTGCACCCGGTACCCCAGCGCCGCGCACCAGAACCCGGTCAGGTCGGCGACCTGCGCGGCAGGGCAGTCGATCGCGACGGCGACGATGTGTGACGTCATGCGCACCGGTTTCCCGAACGGGTGGCCGGGTATCCACCTGGTGAGACCGCAGTCGTGAGGAAGGAACCGGCTCATGGGTGCCGACGAGAAGTTCGACAACAAGGCCGAGGAACTCAAGGGCCGCGCCAAGGAGGCCGTCGGCGACGCCACCGACAACGAGCAGTGGCAGGCCGAGGGCCGCGCCGAGCAGGCCAAGGGCTCGCTCAAGCAGGCCGCGGAGAAGGTGAAGGACGCCTTCGGTGGCAACCGCTAGCCGCACGAAGTCCAGCGCCGCCTCGTTCGTGCCGGAAGGCGCGGACCTGGCGGCGCTGCGGCGTGCGGCGGCCGGTTGCCGGGGGTGTCACCTCTACGAGGACGCCACGCAGACGGTGTTCGGCGCGGGACCCGAGGACGCCCGCCTCCTGCTGGTCGGCGAGCAGCCCGGCGACGTCGAGGACCGGCGCGGGGAGCCGTTCGTCGGTCCCGCCGGCAGGCTGCTGGACAAGGCGCTGGCGGAGGCCGACCTGGACCGCGAGGGCGTCTACCTGACCAACGCGGTCAAGCACTTCAAGTTCATCCAGGACGCCCGCCGCAAGCGGCGCATCCACAAGTCGCCGGCGCGCGGCGAGGTCACGGCCTGCCTGCCGTGGCTGCACGCCGAACTGGCGCGGGTCGAGCCCGACCTGGTCGTGTGCCTGGGCGCGGTGGCGGCCAAGGCCGTGCTCGGCAACGACTTCAAGGTCACCGAGCGGCGGGGGCGGGTCGAGCGGCACGAGGGTCGCGACGTCATCGCCACGATCCACCCGTCGGCGGTCCTGCGCGCACCCGACCGCGAGGAGGCGTACCAGGGCTTCCTGGCTGACCTCCGCGTGGTCCGCGAACACCTGGGCCGGTGATCCGGGTAACCCGGAATAGTGAAACGGCCCCCGGACCGCTTCCCGTGCGTCAGCACGGGCCGAGCTGGACTGGGCTCGGGGTCACGGGGGCCGGGTGGCTGCCTGGGATTCGCCCAGACCACACCTGGGAAAGGCCGGTCCTAGCGGACAGCCACCTCACGACGAGTCCTGTAGCTATGCAACTTCGGACCACCTCCTTCCTCGTGTAAGACCGAACCTATGCGAGGGTCGCGGCACCTCGCAACGGAAAATCTCCTTCATCACAAAGTGCCTGGTGAGGGAATGAAAGCGTCGTTGACGGAGGCGTTCGGCCCGGTCCCTGTTAGAGTCGACCGCCCCGATCCCCGCCGCCGGTCGCCGGAGCGGCCGGGCCCCGTCGCCAAGGGCGCGGCCGAGGGGGATACGCGCACGGACGGGTGAAGCAGGAGGGGTTAAGACACGTGACGGCGAGTTCCCCACTCGGTGCGACGCCCGACCTGCTCGACCTCGCCGGGGTCCCGCTGGTCGAACCGGGCGCGCTGCGCGACCCCGCTCTGGTCGAGGCGATCGGGCGGACCCTGGAGAGCGCCCGGCACGGCGAACCGGGGACCTGATCCAGGTGCAGGCCAATGCCCTCCGAGACGACGGCTGAGCCGGGGCACCCGCACGGCGTCGACTTCGACCTGAGCTGCGCGGGCCCGGTCACCGCCGAGGCCATGGCGCTCCTCCGGCGGTCGCAGCACGGGCGGCGCAGGCCGGTGCTCCGGGCGCTGCTGGAACTCGCGCGCCACGACGGGCGGTCCGACGCCGAGCACGCGTGGTCGGGGCTCGCGCTTCTCCGGGATCACCCCGGACCTGATCCGCGCCACTCGGTGCCCGCGCCACCCGCGCCCCCTCGGTGATCGCGACCGGACTCCGGGCGTACATGGTGGGGAGGTTTTCCCGGCACAGCACCGGGTCTGATTCCCGCCGGAAGGGGATGCCCTTCCACGGCAGCATCTCCGGCATGGAATTCGAAGGCAGGGTCGCGCTGGTCACCGGCGGCGGCAGGGGTATCGGGGCCGCGATCGCGGTGCGGCTGGCTGAATCTGGGGCCGACGTGGCGGTGACGTGCCGCGGTTCGGCGGACGACGTGGTGGAGCGGGTGAAGGCGCTCGGTCGGCGGGTGCACGTGGTCAGGGCCGACAGCGGCGACGCGGGCGCGGTGGCCGCGGCCGTCGACGAGGTCGTGGACGTGCTGGGGCGACTGGACGTCCTGGTCAACAACGCGGGCGACTTCACCGCGGGGCCGGTGGAGGACCTCGGGGTCGAGGACTTCGACCGGACCTTCGCGGTGAACGTGCGGGCGGTGTTCGCGGCGGTGAAGGCCGCGCTGCCGCACCTCGGCGACGGCGGCCGGGTCGTCAACATCGGCAGCAACGTCGCGGAGCGCGCGGTGTTCCCCGGCCTGTCGCTCTACTCGTCGAGCAAGTCGGCGCTGGAGGGTATGACGAAGGCGCTGGCGCGCGAGCTGGGACCGCGCGGCATCACGGTGAACCTGGTGCACCCCGGCGCGACCGACACCGACCTGAACCCGGCCGACGGGCCCAACGCCGACGTGATCCGCGGGTTCACCGCGCTCGGCCGGTGCGCCGAGCCCGACGAGATCGCCGCCGCGGTGGCGTTCCTGGCGTCGGACGCGGCCCGGTACGTGACGGGCGCGCGGTTCCACGTGGA